>NZ_JACGVE010000078.1:0-107559 GCF_014077065.1 Colwellia sp. MB3u-4
TTTAGTTATTTAGTTATTTAGTTATTATTAAATAATCATTTTATTATCGATAACCGCTACCTAACTTAAAATTATTTCAGCTATTAAGCAGGTTGAACGCTACTAGACACTTAAGCTTGGCCAAGCTTAAGGCTGTATTTTACAAATAATAGGCAAAAAAACCGCGACTCGTTAAAGTAGCGGTTTATTCGCCTATAGCGATGAGAAGGTGACGAGAAGTAATAACGCTGTCAGGCCTTTGTTTCTATAACTTATCTGTGTAGATATGTAGACTGGCTAGATGAGAAAGTTAATTGGGATGATTACTTAAAAATGAATACTTAAAAATGCATACTCACAGCCAATTGAAATTCATTCTTTTTTGCTAAAGAAGATTTATATATTTTATGGGCTAAGTGGAATGTCCAATTTTTTATGCCAAACCAGGCATATTTTGTCGATAACGCTTGGGTAATGTGTTTTGTGTCATATTGACCGGTACTTAACTGGTATTCCACTACAATTTTTCCATCGGCAATAACATTGATTATTGCACCAACGGATGGCTTAGCATAAAAAAAACTATCAGAAGTGTTCACTGCTAATCCAACTTCTAGGTTACTAAAAAGCAATATATCTTTGTGAACTTTGGTACTTTTCCCAATGCCACCCGATAGATCAAAAAAGCCATTTTCATTAAGCTTTCGATCGAGTATTTGTCGATATCCCATATAAAAACTGCCTGAATATTTAGGCACAATTTTAGAGCTAGGAGTCAAAGTTCTAAAAGAGTAAAACGTGAGAGACTGTACCTTTAGATGGTTACTTTTTTCTGTTAAGCGGACTGTAAACTCACCAATGATCAGCTCTGATTCGGAGAAATATTGCCTATTGTCACCATACAAATAATGTGACGCTGGCAGGAATGACAAGTCTATCGCGGTATTTTCAGAGTCGAAGACAAGAGAGGATGCTAATATAGAGTCTTGCTTTGTATTAATTGGATTTTTGAATTGTGACAAGTCAAAATCAAGCGATTTATCTATATTAAAATCAACAATGTCTGATAGCTTTGAAAGTCGCTTAGCGGTTAGATTTGATTTTATCACTTTATTTTTTATCAGGTAAGATAGATATTCTACTGCAATACGCTTTGATTTTGGTTCAAGTTTTTCAAATGAAAATTCTTGGTCTTCAAATACGAGAGACTCAATTTTACCACCTAATTCAGGTTGAATCTCTTGCTCTAACATTTTTAACGCCCAGTCATCAGACAATTCAACGCCAATATTTTTTATCATGCCATATTTTTCTGCTGCTTTAACTACGTCTAATGGGCTGACAAAAAGAATATCTTCGTTTATCAGATTTGGATTGGCCAGTGACAAAATATAAAGCGTTAACGTTGCACAATTATAGGACTGAAATAAATATTCAATTTCAATATTCTTAAGCTCCCATATGTGTAATTTAATTAATGTTCGATCGAAGTCGTTAATATCAAGCGTGTAAGACCAAACGTTTCGACCTTCAACTTTTGAATAATGATTCAAGTCTTTTTCAAAAGGTCTGACGATGAAAAATCCGTCCATACCTGATACAAGCCCGTCATAAATCAAAGCAGCCGGATTAAAGCTGTCTAGTTCGGTAAAAAACGATATGGAATGGGAAACAGACGTTTGGTTTAGGTTCTTTCCCTTGGCATTCAAAAATGAGTGCCCCATCATACTTGAAGCGGAAGAAACCACTTCCGAAGCATAAATTAAATTGATGTCATCAAAAGGGACGTAGTTTTTATATTTCTGTAATTCCTCGCATTCTGCTTGGTTATTCTGCCCGACAGTATCGAATTTAATATAATAATTTAACAAAAAATATCGAGCTGGAAATCTACATTTGGCGTCAGAATAATCATCAAAAAAAAGCGATAATGTTTCATCAAGTTCATTTTTTGGTGAAAACCTCCCAGCACTCAAAATAAAATCAGAGTCTTTAATTTGAGGCGAATCGTTTTTTATGTGAAGAAGGGATAACCACTTTGGATTTTCATAAAGTCTAAGTTCTGCCGCTTTACTTGCTGCAGCTTGAAAGTTCATTCCATTAGCACTAGCGCTAAGGAAAATATATAAAGCTGGCAATAGCCAGCTTATTCTTTTTAAGATCAATTTAACTATTCAGCACAGCTTATTTCTACTGATTCTTCATAGTCCCACATTTTACCGGTTGCACCGTCAGTGGTTGAACCAAGCAAACCACCAATTACAATGTTACCCCAAAACATAGGTGTAATACTTTTCTTTACAAGCGTTGTATTGTCACAACCTTCTGCTGTAGTTTTAACAGCTTTATCTTTACCGTCACGCAAGACTACAACCATACCTGGAGCGGTAATAGTTTTGTCATCAACAGTTACTTCAGCAGGTTTATTATTGCTTGTTGTAACATTGATGGATTGTTCTTCAGAACTAGTGATGCTTGCACAACCAGTCACTAAAAAAATTGACGCGGTTAATACGGCTAAAGCTTTATTCTTCATTTTTTCTTCCTTGTTATTCATTAGGGCTTACAAAAAAAGCAACGAGATGATACAGACTAAAACTATTTTTTGAAAGAAAAATAGTTTATTTAATCTAATATTATTAGACTATAAAACAATCACTTGTGGTTTTATAATAGTAGGCAGGTTTGATTTTACCAAAGAGTGGTGGGGTCTGGTCTTATATTAATTATGCTCAAATTAGCTAACTTGTTGCAAAATATATCAGCTAACACTTAAATTTTAGTGTTGAATTTATACCATAAACTAGGTTTTAAAAAATCATTAGGCAACAACTCGCCTTAATCTCGCTGTAATATTCAAATAACATTAATTTTAGAGCAATCTTAAAGTGATTTAACTAGTACAAGCTCACATGCCTTATAACAAAAAAAGCCTGAGTAATAGTTCGCTAAGCAAACTACTACAGGCCCTTGTTTAATCTTTTGTTAACTGTACATTGCACGTTGCTCTGCGTCTCGCGTTTTATCAGGGTCTTCCAAACACACAATAGACTCAATTACAGCAAGGTAGTCAGCCGGCAGTTTGGTTTCCTTTGCTCCGATAATGACGTGATTGAGGTACCAAGAATAAGGTTTTAATGCATCGTCTATATTAATTGCACAGTATATTAAGGCATCAAAGACTTCACCTAAGTCATTTTGTACAAAAACTATTTTTTCATCGTATCCATGCCCTAAGCTTTCAGCGCGATCTAAAATTGTTTTTTCAGCTCTGTTTATTTCAAACAGAGCGCCAATGACTGTGTCTTCGGTATTATTTGTTTGAAAAGAATCACACTTTCCAGAGCCATCAGTGCCACTCATGTTAAAGCGTAATTGGTGGTTTTTAAGCGTTACTGTTTCAAGCCTTTTGGCACTTGGTACCCGCTCTTGAAGTCTTAAAATCGACATATTTGAACCGTATGCAAAATACTTCATTAATTCTCCTGTGTAGTTAATAACACATTTAGTTGTTGTGCATGTGGGGATAAATTTTCTGTACTGTTTTTTCTGTACTGTTAAAGTACAGCGTTTTGTTATACCAGTTTCATTAATTATCTGGCCTACTTTATACGCAGGAAAACAACCAAATGAATGTAAGGCATTTATTTTAATAACGCGTTGCTCAGGGTAATAGGCTCTTAAATTGTCTAATAAACTGCATCTATGCAGCGTTACTTATTAAATAAATAACGCCATAGTCGGTTGTTTTAATCTGGTAAAATAGCAATAAAATCAATAAGATTGATATTAATTATTTTAACTTGCCTTTCCAGCTTCTGTGGCTTCAAGAACCTCATTAAGGTTGCCCGTTTTACAGTCATAAATATAACCATAAATGGGAATGTCGCTGGGCACCATTGAATTACTTCTGATCCTTTGAACGTCTTCCAAAACACTTTTGTCTTGATCACTGATGGTGAGCCAATTAATGTACTTGCCATCAGTTGTACCGCCACCGGCTTTACTGTCATGCCAACCAGAAGCATCAACGCTTGAGGTTTTAAGGCTACTCGAGAGTAAATCTGCCATTATTTCAGTTGAGAATGTTTCCATGCCGCAATCAGTATGATGGATAACAAACCATTCTTTTGTGCCTAGTAATTTATAAGAAATCACTAATGAACGAATAGCATCATCGCTTGCTCTGCCGCCTGCGTTACGAATGACATGTGCATCACCTTCAGCAAGACCTGCATATTTAGCTGGATCCAAGCGTGCATCCATACAGGTCAAAATGGCAAACTGCCTACCAGGAGGCATTGCCAAATCACCTTTATCTCCAAATGTAGCGACATAATCAGCATTGGCGGATTTTACTTCATCTACTATTTTACTCATCTTATTCTCCTTTGGTAGACCGTTTATATTACGCTTGTTTCCATTACGGCAATAAGGGAAACAATTGTTGGTCACAAAAATTTCATAGCTTGAAATCTACATAGCTATATTTTTGATAACCTCCATCTAATATACTCTTAGAGCGGTTAAAAGGTTTACACCAGCAATGACGTTTAAAGGTGCTTTACTGCAGCTAAGTTCGTATAGCTCTGCTCGTATTTCCTTATATCAATAAAAAACATGAGGTTAACTTAAGTGGACAAAAAATACTGCATAAAACTGCATAGTAAAATAAGGGTTAACTAATTATTTTTAAAGTAATTATTAGCCTATAATTACTTAGTGCTAAAGACGATATCACCATAATAAGACTCTGCTTTTTTGCCACTATTATCGGTGTCTGTCATAAGAGCTATAATGTCTATGTAGTTATAAGCTTTTAGGTTTGCTTTTTCACTACCTTGATCACCAAATGTATCAATCAAATCTTGGTATACATTACGCTTTTCTTCGTACCACTTACCGGTTTGAGATTCCTTCCCTTGGATAGACATCATTTTGACACTTGAACCCGCAAAGGGATTATCCCAAACCAAACCTTTATCTTGATTACTCGACCACACATAGTTTAATGATTTAGTCTTCCAAACCATAAAACCACCATCGATGACCACGTAAATTCTAGCGACGAAGTCATCCCCACTTTTACTACGTTCGTTTAACCCATGTAAGGTTTTTTCTACTAACCAACTCCAGTTTATGTAAGGCGTTATAGTAAGATCAATTTTATTTTTCAACACCAATCCAGACGCAGAACTCTGACTGAGGGCTTGCAGTGCCAAGCGTCCTTGATGCTGGTTTATAGTGTAAATAGATTTGCCAGAGAATACTTTAGCTTCCCACAGTGCAATACCGTTATTATTTAATGAGGTTAAATTGGTAAACGATTTAGCATTAAAACAAGTGATTAGGCTAAACAGTAAAATAATCCATCGAAGCATATAATTTTCCTATAACGCCACTGAGTTGTATAACTAGCTTGTAGAACAACTCGTTGGTATTTTTATGTATTCATAGTAACACTTTAGCGGCATTGAGTTTTTTAACAATCAATACAGATTATGTTTTGACCCTTTTAATTTTTCTATCATTGGGATTCAATCATGGCTGGCTGCCCTACTTATTTCATACAACAAAAATGCCCTTAAAATAATATTTTAGGTAACTTAACGTCATCATTCTAAAATTTATTATAAGAATATGATAATAAGCTGACAAAAAATGTATATTTAACAGGTTGCTTAATATTGTGTACCCCTTTACTGAACTCAAAAAAGGTCAATTTATGTTAAAAACCATCGTACTCTTTATTTGTACTAGCTTAACGGCCACCCTGCTTGTTTGTATTGTGTCGACACAAATAGTATTAGCCGACGTGCAATCCTTTGGGCTTAGCATAGCTTGGGCGGTTCGTTTAGATGCCACGATTAAAGACATACTCGGACTAGCTCCAGTGCTGTATTTATTGATTGCAATTGGCTTTTTGATTGGTTTTATTTTGGCTAAATATGCCCACCAATTTATCGGTGGCAATAGAATTGCTTGGTATATTGCCTCTGGGTGTACTACCTTTCCTCTAACGATGTATCTTATTCAATATATTATGGGCTTAACAATAATTGCTTCTACACGCACTCCATTAGGGCTATTTTTAACCACTTGCTGTTGTATATTTTCTGCATGGCTTTTCGCCTTCCTAACATCACGCACTAAAATTAAGCTAATAACTCAAGGTAATCAAAATGATAAATAATCATCATATCTTTAAAAAACTTAGCATCAGTTTATGTTTACTTCTTGCTAGCACTATTATTTATGCAGAAACCCAAACTCAAGCATATAAAGTATCAACTGTCGTTGAAAACTTGAAGTTTCCTTGGTCAATTGCCTTCTTACCTAACAATGATATGTTAGTGACAGAGCGCGGAGGAAGCCTAAGAGTCATCAGAGATGGTAAGTTGCTTGAGCAAAAAATCTCTGGCTTGCCTGATATTTATGTCGAGGGCCCAGCGGGACTATTCGATATTGTTTTAGATCCTAACTTTGCGACAAACAAAAAACTTTATATATCTTACAGTGGTGGCACAGCAAGCAACAACTTTGTACAAGTGATCAGCGCCACATTACAAAACATGTCACTGCAACAATCTAAAGTGATATTTACGGGCTCTAGTAGAAATACTCCTCATCATCATGGCGCTAGAATGGCCTTTCTTCCTGATGGCACACTACTGATAACCGCGGGTGATGGTTTTAATTTTCGTGAAGAAGCACAATCCCTTAATAGCATGTTAGGAAAAGTACTTAGAATTAACACCGATGGTACTATTCCTAAAGACAATCCATTTGTCGGTCAAAAAAATGCAAGACCTGAAATATACAGCTATGGCCATCGTAACCCGCAAGCAATATTAGTCAGCAAAACTAAAAAAGTTTGGCTGCATGAACATGGGCCTAAAGGGGGTGATGAATTAAATTTAATTAAATCAGGTCTTAATTATGGCTGGCCAGCCATTACTTATGGCGTAGATTATTCAGGTGCCATAATATCTCCTTTTACTGAAGCAAAAGGAATGGAGCAACCCATTACCTATTGGGTGCCTTCTATAGCACCGGCTGGCATGACAGAATATCAAGGTAATATTTTCCCCCAATGGCAAGGTGATTTATTTGTTGCTGCTCTAGCAGGAAAAAGTGTCCGACGCTTAAAGTTAGAAGACAATAAAGTGGTAGAACAAGAAACCATGTTAGCTGAGCGAAAACAAAGGATCCGTGATATTAGAACTGGCCCTGACGGCTATATTTATATGCTAACTGATAGCCCTCAAGGAGAGTTATTAAAGTTATCCCCTAACCTATAAACATAATGAAAATATCACCCCACTCTGATTAACAAAGAAACGGTTTTTTATATTTTGGCGGGCAGAATGGGACGAGTATGGGCACTGGTTTTATTCAATAAAATTACCACTAGAGTAAACTCATGGTCACTATAGATAAGAAATCAAACAGATAAATAGCCGGTTTGATTTTTATGAAAAACTTCCTAATTATTGAGAGTAAGCTGTAAAAATATTGTGTAACTGCCTATCACTACTACTTTGTATTATTTTGTTGTATGACTTTTTTGTAGAAAACCTTATTAAGGCTCAATTACCTCAGTGATATGCCCAGTTATGCGCAGCATATTACTCTCTTTTTAAACCCTACTCTCTAGATTAGCCTGCGCAAACTAATAAAGGCTTAAAGTTGGCTTTAAATTTTAGAATTATCTACTCTTTTGCTATTATAGCGGCTATCCTTTTCCTATAAGGCAGTAGCACTGCGTGGCAGTTTTTCAACTTAGAGATTATCAACAAGAAGCCGTTTCTTCGGTGCTCAAACACTTTCGAAAAAGCAATGAATCTGCGGTGATTGTTTTACCTACAGGCTCAGGTAAAAGTCTGGTCATTGCCGAGCTTGCTCGCTTGGCAAAGCGAAAAATACTCGTACTCACTCACGTTAAAGAGTTGGTCGAGCAAAATCATCAAAAATATGAAAGCTATGGTGTTACCGCCGGCATTTATTCTGCGGGATTAAAACTTAAACAAACTCAACACCAAGTCACGTTCGCCAGCATACAATCGGCAGCCCGCAATCTAGATGACTTTAGTGAGCCCTACTCCTTAATTATTATTGACGAATGTCATAGAGTTAATTTAGCCAGCGCTGAGTTGGCTAAGGACAAAGCTAAAAGTAAACCTAAAGGTGAACCCCAAGAGCAATCACAAGAAACAGCAAGCAAGCTGTCCAATAGTAATCAGTATCAACAAATCATTGAAAAATTGATGCAAGTTAATCCCGAGGTAAAATTATTGGGTTTAACCGCAACCCCTTATCGTTTAGGCATGGGCTGGATTTATAAAAAGCATTATCGTGGTTTTATGCGAAGTGAAGAAAAGCGACCTTTTGAACACTGTATTTATGAACTACCACTTCGTTACTTAGTTAAACGCCAGTATTTAACCGAACCCAATTTAGTCGATGCCACCATAGAACACTATGATTTTAGTAGCCTGCGAGCAAACGCCTCTGGTGAATATAGTCCTACGGATATTAATCATCTACTAAACAAAAATCCCCGGGTGACTCAAGGCATTATTGAACAGGTCATCGAGTTAGGTGATAAACGTCAAGGTATTATGATATTTGCCGCGACAGTTGAGCATGCAAAAGAAGTCTTTAGTTATTTACCCGCCAAATTTAGTGCGTTAATTACCGGGGCTACCGACAACACTGAACGCGATAAATTAATTAAGGCATTCAAACGTAAAGAAATTAAATATCTGGTTAATGTTTCAGTATTAACCACTGGCTTTGATGCGCCCCATGTCGATATGATTGCGATATTACGTCCAACACAATCAGTTAGTCTCTATCAGCAAATCATCGGTCGTGGTCTGCGTTTGAGTGATAACAAAAAAGATTGCTTGGTGATTGACTATACGGGCAATGATTTTGACCTCTATCATCCCGAAGTCGGTGAAAAAAAACCGAATAGTAAAAGTCAGCCGGTTCAAGTTGTTTGCCCAAGTTGTGAATTTCCCAATATATTTTGGGGCATTTGTGATGATGATGGTTATTTAGTGGAACACTACGGCCGACGATGCCAAGGCCTCGTCGATGCTCCAAATGAAGAACAAGCATGCCTAGTAGAAAGCCAGAGCCAATGTGACTATCGCTTTGTATTTAAAGAATGCCCTCACTGCGGTGGTGAAAATGACATAGCTGCTCGTAACTGTTTACAGTGCCTTGAGGTCTTAGTCGACCCCGATGATATGTTAAAAAAGGCACTGCAACTTAAAGATTCAAAAATTATTCGCTGCGCAGGTCTTAATTTAACCAGAGTTAATGGCAAGGTTAGTGATAAGCTCAGTGATAAAGGCGCTGATAAGTTAAAAATCACTTACCATGATGAGGAAGGCGCTGAACTCAATGAATCTTTTGACTTCGCTAAGCCGCATCAAGTTAAAGCGTTCAATGATATCTTTTCTAAACGCCTTAGCGCTAAAATCAGTGTTCAACTGGGCTCAACGGAGTCGTTTGAAGTGACTAATATTGAACAAGCCTTAAAGTTAGCTAACATATTGCCGTGCCCAGATTTTGTCATTGCCAGAAAACAAAAGTACTACTGGCGTATTAAAAACAGACTTTTTGACTATCAAGGTAAATACCGAAAAGCCAATGAGCTCAAATAAAACAATGACAAAAAACAGAATAAAAATAATGATTAGTCTAATATGGATTGACCTTTTATATTCACTTTTGCCACATTTGAGACATTAGTACTAACGGGCTAAAACTGGATTCGGATTAGTTTTTGTATCGATAACGCCCAATTAACAGGCAAAAAATAGTGGGCTAAAATAGGAACGAAGTGACAAAAGCCCGCTGTTTTTTGTCCTTGTTGAATTTCTTGTTAGTTGGCAAACTACTACAACTCTTTGAAGTTACTATAATTCGCTATGCTTTTTAAATGCCAATTCATAAATAACATACCAATTTCACCTTCTATTATGGTTTTTACAGGGAGTAATTTTCCTTTTTGATATAGAAAATAGGAGGTGTAACTTTTGTCGTTTCGAACAAAGTTAATGATAACCTTTTCATTCTCAACTTTAATGTTCTCGCATGTGAAATCAGATCTTAGGAAGTGTTCTGTATTATCTTCTTCATATTTAAAATCTTTAGCGATAAACGACACATATTCCTTTGAATGAGTTAATGAACCGTTATTATATTTAATGAAATTTGTAAGTTTGATTTTACTTTCATTATCCATACTGAAAGCAAAGTTTTTATTTACGGAAAAATTAGATTTTAATAATTTGTCATGTGCTATTTTAATTTTTTCACACGCGAAACTACTAAATGAAAAAGTTAGTAACGTAATTAATACTAGATACTTCACCCTGACCTCCTTGTTGCCAACTAACGCTTATTATGGAGACTTCTCAGTAATGTCCGTCCCATAAATATTATTTAATTGAAATTAATATCCCATAATTTCAGAGCTTTAGGAAATACAAATTTTGTATTTTTGTTAAAACATGGATATTACTGAGACTTCTCAGTAATATCTAACATTAAAATAAATATTATTACCTTAAATATCAGTAAATTAGAATAACATAAGGTTGTTTTATGATTATTACTAAGACTTCTCAGTAATACGCCATGAAAAAATTCATTAGAAAATATAGGGCAAAAATTTTGAGGCTAAGGTCTCCTAAGCGCACAATCAAGTCACTATAAACCTTTTACGAAAATTTCCTTACCTAGAAAAAATTCACTAATTCGCGATAATAATTCTACACCTAGGAAACGCACTGCATCCCCAAAACTCATTACCTGCATTTTTACCTTTATTAGCTTTACGTAATACCATCTCAGCACCGCACTTTGAACAAGATTTAATATCAGATTTTTCTTCTATTATTTCTCGTACATGCATAACGTGTTGTCGGTTAGTTTTATAACTACGCTCTAATCTACCGCTTTCAATCTGCTCAATAACATTGGCGACTTCCTGCCCACTTAAAACAATGTCAGTTTTACTTTTGATATATTCAATACCGCCTCGTGCAAACCTAAGATTCTCAGACATTTGAGTTTTAAACGTGCTGTCACCAATAAAGATAATGACTGAAAATAGAGTATCACTCTTTATTCTCAAACAAGATTCTAACGTTTTGATGTGTTTGTAGTTTTGGTGCAGAGGGTTTTGAAATTTTGATTTGTACTTAAAGATTTGTTGGGTCCATTGCTTTTGATTTTCACCACCAAAGATCCAACCTTTCATATTTTTGGTTTCAACTACGAAGATGCCATATTTTGATACGATGATGTGATCTATCTGGGTAGTTCCGTCATCAGTCGGTAGCGTTACGTTTTTAATGAGGTGATAATAATTTTTGTCTAAGAAAAATTTAATGAGTAAGTTAACTTGCCACTCACCAACCATACCTTTAAAAAATCCTTTGAACCAAGCTGATTTTATGACGATAGCAAATATGAAGATCGGTATTAAATACCAAGCGGCACTAATCATCATGTTGAGGTAAATTGATAAATCCATTTAATACTTACTTCCTTGTTGAAACTACTCGCTAGTTTTGTCCTTTAATAGCCCGTTAATTCTATAATAAACGCCATCAGTAACTATCTAAACACACTTGTTATAAAATACATACTAATATCATTAACTTAAAGTAAATCAATATCTAGCTATTCCTAGATATGCACTAACAGACTGCTCCAAAATATCGATTAACGCTTCATCCATATACTGATATTCATCAGGGATATCTAACACTTGAATATATTTAAATTCAAGTAATCTGGTGAATTGCGGTAAAACCAACTGAAGCAACGATAATGGGAAGTAATATTCAAATGATAAATGCCATTTCAACAAAATGACTTAACTCGTTCAAGAGCAAACGATTATACAATTATATCTCTTGTACAATCGTTAGCAAAGCTAGGTCAAGGCACATGTCGTAAGGTGAAATCTTATCGGTGGGTGCTTTGTAATCCAGCTAAAGCCTTACCACAGTAATAAAATAATACCGGCTTTTGCTGACATAAAGTATCAATCCAAATCTCTAAGAAATTAGTGGCGCAGGAATTCGTTTAATGCCCAAAGCAGCATAAATTCCATTAATCCCATTAATACCAACAGGAAAGTTAAATGCTGTATTGCCCGATATTCAATGCCCCCCAGTGGTAACGCCTATATGGCGTTCACTGATAGAAAAATGATCTCGTTACGCGCTGTTGCATTCAGAGATCTTATTTTTGATAAAATGTAAGCAGGAGCTAAGAACTTATGGGAAGAAATGTTAAGTTCATGAAATATTTAACCAAAAGCATTAGCTTTTTGGTGCAGTTTTACTCTTGAAAAAGAGTGAACCGCACCACCTGTAATAAACAAACTATGCAGTGTTGCTGTTTTCTTCTTGATCTAATAGCTCTTGTAAGACTTGCTTAAATGTTTCTTTAGGTTGAGCACCCGTGAGAGCACTTGTACGATTAAAAATAACTGTTGGTACACCGCTCACGCCCATTTTTTTCCATTGCGCTTCAAGTGTTTTGACTCGACTTATAAGTTCATCATCAGAGAGTGCCATTTGCGACTGTTCGGCAGTAATACCCACAGCTTCTGCTTCTTTAATGAGCACATCTCGCTTCGACACATCTTTATGTTCAGTAAAAAATGCAGAAAAAAGACGCATTTTAAGCTCTGTTTGCACGCCGATTTGGTGTGCATAATCAAGTAGCACATGCGCATCTAATGTGTTGACGATTTTCATGTCATCAAAATAATTAAACTTGAAGCCATATTCAGCGCCCGCTTGTGCGATATTGTCTCTTGCCTTATCACTATCCGCTTTTGATGAACCATATTTTCTTGCCACATGTGCTCGTAGTTCTTCTCCTTCAGCAGGCATGTCTGGGTTAAGCTCAAAGGGTTGCCACTCAATTTCAACTTGCTCTTGCAGGTTTAATTCAACGATTGCTGCTTCTAAATGCTTATAGCCAATAATGCACCACGGACAAACCACGTCAGAAATGATGTCTAGCTTAATTTTTTTAGTCATTATTTAACCTCTAAATTGCTATTCTCGTTAGGATTTAATGCCAATACCTTATCAATATCTTCTGCACTATAACGATTTTCAAGCTGCTCCCACTCATGACCCCAATTCTTATTAACGATACGACCACGCTGAAATGATGGACGAGCTAACATCGCTTTTGCCCAACGGTTGAGGTGTTGGTACTCTTCTACGTTAAGAAACTCTTTTGCGTCGTAAAGGTTGCCTAAAACTAAGTTGCCATACCAAGGCCAAATCGCAATATCAGCAATACTCAACTCATCACCAGCAATAAATTCATTATTTTCCAGTTGGTTGTTTAATACAGACAATTGACGCTTGGTTTCCATGGTAAAGCGATTAATTGGGTACTCAAATTTTTCTGGTGCATAACTATAAAAATGACCAAAACCACCCCCTAAATATGGCGCCGAACCATGTAACCAAAATAGCCAATTCATGACTTGTGTACGCTTATTCCCAGCTTTAGGGAGTAATACTCCAAATTTTTCAGCAAGATAAAATAATATAGATGCGGACTCAAAAATAGGCGCGTTATCTTCGTTTGCCACATCAATTAGTGCTGGTATTTTAGAGTTAGGGTTTATATCGACAAAGCCAGATGAAAATTGATCACCCTCACCAATTCGGATCATGTGAGCATCATATTGTGCATCTTTGCCTAGCATTAATAACTCTTCTAACATAATCGTTATTTTTTGACCATTAGGCGTACCCATTGAATATAGTTGTAGCGCATGATTGCCAACGGGTAATGCTTTTTTATGTGTCGCTCCAGAAACAGGACGGTTGATACTCGCCCATTTACCACCACTTTCTGCGTCATGGGTCCATACTTTAGGTGGTTGATATTGGTTGTTCATATTGTTTCCTTAATACTTTTAACTTAGGTGACGTTAGGTTGTTAATAAAATAACTATATTGTTTATAAAATGACTATACAGCTTATTGAACGACTGTTCAACAAGCTGTATTGAACAATCGTTCAAATTGGGTGATCTAGCACTTAAATCATTATTTTTAAATTTTAATTAAACAATCAGTAAATAAATATCGTGCTTTACTCAAGGGGAGATTACACGCATAATTGAACTATCGTTCAGTTATGTTTTTATGGGCTTATGCATGAGTAAAACAGCTAAGTTTGATCGCCAAAAGGTGATTGATAAAGCCACCAATCTTTATTGGAAAAAAGGTTTTCACGCAACTTCCATGCGTAGTTTACAAGACGAAATAGATATGCGCCCGGGCAGTATCTATGCCGCTTTTGGCAGTAAAGATGGTTTATTTACAGAGGCCTTAAGACACTATACCGATATGGCACTTGCTCATCTAACACTATGCCGTAGTAAACATTCCTCACCTATTGAGGCGTTAAAAGCCTTTGTTAAAATTCAGGTAATTGACACCAAAAATGATGCTCCAAATGCAATGTGTATGTTAGCGAAAACCATTGGCGAGCTGACAGAAGATAACCAAAACCTTATTGATACAACCAAGGCCTATTTGGGCGAAATAGCGAATCAATTCGTCAATCTCATTGAAGAGGCTCAGGCAATGGGCGAAATAGATAAAGACAAAAATTCAAGCGATCTCTCAAACCGTGTACAAATTCAAATAGCAGGCCTGCGTACCTTTGCTAAAATCGATGATGATAAAAACAAACTTGATGCTATGATTGAAGATTTTTTTAGCCATTATCCATTTAAAAAGGACTAGCACATGCATGAGCAAACAATACTTTTTGATATTAATGAAACGGTACTAAATTTAGCTAGCTTAAAGCCTAAATTTAACGCTGTATTTGGCGATGAGAGTTATACCGCCACCTGGTTTTCGATGCTACTGCACTCGTCAACCGTTTGTTTAGTCACTGGGGTAAAAACAGATTTTGCTAGTCTGGCTAAGATAGCGCTCGATGCTTTAGCCGCAAAACAAAAACTTCTTTTATCTGAAAAAGAAGGCAATGACATACTCGCTACTTTTGCAAACCTGGCACCACATGCAGATATACAAGCTGCATTAACTAAATTACGTAAAGCTGGATTTCGCCTTGTTGCTTTATCTAATTCATCTCAAGCCCTACTTACCACTCAAATACTTAATGCTGGCTTAACAAGCTATTTTGACGAGTTAATCTCCGTAGAAGCAGCAGGTACCTTTAAACCTTCAGTAAACGCTTATGCATTTGCAAGCAAACAATTAGATACAACAGCTGATAAATTACGTTTAGTGGCAGCTCATGACTGGGATACGCATGGAGCATTAAGTGCAGGTTTAAAAGCGGCTTATATTGACAGGACGGGGGCACCTTATAATCCCTTATTTCTAAAACCAGATGTCATTGGCTCTACGATGGATGAAATAGCCGAACAGATTATTTCAATGCACAAGATTTAATAACGAAGGTTTAAAATGCACTCCTTTGGGTAAGTCACTAACTTACAGTGAACAACGACTTTAAGCTGAAAATCCAATCTTATATGTGAAAATTAGTTACCTTCCGCTCTGCACACTTGTAAGTCATCTCAATTTAACACTGACTTTAGGCTTTGACGACAATCAGTGTTAAATATAATGCACTAGCCATCGACCAACCTACTTTATAACTGGAGATTGGGAGTTGAACACTACTCGAGATTAGGGCTATAAACCTTACCTTGTCGTAGTTCACTAAATTTTAGACGAAAAAAAACCGCTAATCTTTCGATTAGCGGTTTTTTATAGTGTGGCGGAGAGATAGGGATTTGAACCCTAGAAGGGCTATAAACCCTTGCTGGTTTTCAAGACCAGTGCTTTCGACCACTCAGCCATCTCTCCAGTGTTCAAAAGCATTACTGCTTGAGAACGAAACGCATAGTAAAGGCTCGAAATTGTCTTGTAAAGCATTTATTCTATAAAACAGTTTGTTTGCTAAAAAAATCAACGATTTGTCATTTATTTAAGCAAATTCAGTAAATTTTCATGTTTAAGGAAAACTTATGAGTGAAGAAAACCTTTGTCGATGTCCGTGGTTAGATACAACAAAACCCGATTATGTTGCTTATCATGATAATGAATGGGGTGTTCCTGTTTTCGATGATCAACAATTATTTGAATATTTAATGCTTGAATCAGCACAGGCAGGTTTAAGTTGGTATACGATTTTAAAGCGTCGCGATGGTTACCGTGCCGCCTTCGCTAACTTTGACGTTAACCTTGTTGCCCTATTTACCGATGCTAAAGTTGAAGAGCTAGTAGTTAACCGCGCTATTATTCGCCACAGAGGTAAAATCAATGCGGTAATTAATAACGCTAAAATATTTATCGACATTCAAAAAGAGTTTGGCAGCTTTAGCCACTATATGTGGGGCTTTGTTGGCCATAAAACTATTGTCAATCATTGGGCTGCATTAAATGATTACCCTGCTACTTCTAAAGAGTCTGATGCTTGGAGCAAAGATTTGAAAAAGCGGGGCTTTAAGTTTGTTGGTTCAACCATTTGTTATGCGCATATGCAGGCTTGTGGCATGGTTAACGATCATAGCGATGACTGTTACAAACGCTCACAAATTATTGCAAAATTTCAACAAGGTTAAAGATAGTATTTCAAAATACACCGTGCCATAATATGTCAATGTGGTTTATAATTGATTATCACCCAAGTGATGATGTGAAGGTTAAATATTTGATTTACCCTTGAACTATTTAACAATAGCCCATATCTAAAAAATAGAATTGGCATACTTAGAGGAAATATTATGCAATCAAATACTAGTGTAAATGCTAGTCGAAGTTCAGCGGTTGAAATTAACAAGGTATTAAGAAACACCTATATGTTACTTTCGATGACTTTGGCGTTTAGTGCCGTAACTGCTGCTATTTCTATGGCAATGGGCTTGTCTCATATGGCAGCCCTAATAATGACCTTAGTTTCGTTTGGTTTATTATTTGTTGTTAATAAAAACGCTGATAAAGCGAGTGGTATTTTTTGGATTTTTGCTTTCACCGGCTTAATGGGTGCCTCATTAGGCCCAATGCTTAACTATTATGCGGCAATGCCTAACGGCGCTTCATTAATTATGCAAGCATTAGGCGGTACAGCATTAATTTTCTTTGCACTTTCTGGCTATGCGTTAACCAGCAAAAAAGACTTCTCATTTATGGGTGGCTTTTTAATGGTTGGTTTAATCGTTGCGGTTATTGCCATGGTAGCAAATATATTTTTCCAAATTCCTGCGCTGTCGTTAGCTATTAGTGCTGCAATTATTATGATCATGTCTGGTTTGATCTTATATGATACAAGCCGCATTATTCACGGTGGTGAAACAAACTACATTCGTGCAACTGTTTCGCTATACTTGAATATTTATAATATCTTCGTGCACTTATTAAGCCTATTAGGGGTTTTAGGTAACGATGACTAATTAGCAGTTAAAAATCATTAACTATGATTAATAATTGTTTATACTCTATGTATAAATTATAAAGCCTCAATATTGAGGCTTTTTTATTAGCTGTGTTTAAATAACGTTAATTAAGGCGAAAAGCAGAATATGCAAAATAGATTGGCTTTAGTGGTGACTACCCCGCCCAACAGTAATTTAACAACAACGGCAATTAATCTTGTCAGAGCAGCGCTTGATAGTGGTGTAAGCATCATAGGGGTATTTTTCTATCAAGACGGCGTATTAAATGCCGCTAAATATTTATCAATACCCAGTGATGAATTTCAAACACTAGCACAATGGCAACAACTTAATAGCGAATACAATGTGCCGTTATATTTATGTATTACTGCCGCAGAAAAACGTGGTTTAAGTGACGAGTTAAATAACCATGAAAGCTCAAATATAGACTCAGCATTTACAGTGTCGGGTTTAGGTGAATTAGTTGAGTTAACCAGTAAAGCCGAACGTGTGGTGCAACTATAATGTCAGAAAATCAAGCACGTGATAAAACTATCGCCATTATAAATACCCAGGCGCCTTTTTCGAATGCCGCCGGTAAAGAAGCACTAGACGCCGCATTGATATTTGGCTCGTACGAGCAAGCCACGTCGCTGTTCTTTTTAGGTGATGGGGTATTTCAGGTGATCGGGGATCAAAATGCCTCAGCTATTGATATTAAAGACTACCTAAAAACATTTTCAGCACTTGAATTTTACGATATTGAAAATATTTATGTTTGCCAGCAGTCATTAACCGAGCGCAACTTAAGCGCACATTTTCATATTAACAATATACAAGTATTATCAAACGAAGTGTTTAGTCAACGCTTACACCAGCACAACGTGATTTACAGGTTTTAACATGGCGATGCTACACCTTATTAGAAACTCAGGCTTTAATAGCAGTGCATTAACACAATGCCTTGACATGATTTTGCCACAAGACAGTATATTATTAATCGATGACGGTTGTTATAATTTCAGTCATGCCCTATTGCTTAGTAAGCTAACCGAGCAGCAAGACATAACGCTTTATTTTATAAGCCAACACGCCGATGCTCGCGCACAATGCCCTAATAATAAATTATTTATACCCATCACCTTAGCCAAAGTAGTAGCGCTACTTTTTAAACACGACAATTCAATTACCTGGTCATGACAATAATATATAACAACAAAAGCTTAGCCACCGATAAACAAGGCTATTTGCTCGATTTTACGCAGTGGAACGAAGATGTTGCCATGTTACTCGCAAAAAATGATGATATTGAGCTGCTAGAAGCCCATTGGGAAGTGATTCGCTTTGTTAGGCAGTTTTACCTAACTTACAATACGTCACCTGCTATTCGCGCTCTAACCAAAGCGATGAAAGCAGAGTTTGGCGAAGAAAAGGCCAGCAGTCGTTATTTATATCGCTTGTTTAAAGAAGGGCCTGCTAAACAAGCCACTAAGTATGCAGGTTTGCCTAAACCGGCTAGGTGTATTTAACTGGTCTTATCTCGCCAATGAGCTTAAATCGCTGAGATAATTAATTATCTGCTTGGTTTTAATGTTTAAACTTAAAAACTACAAGGTTATAAAATTTATAGCCGCGTAACTCTTTATCAAATTTTATGCCTGGTATTTAGTCACTCTTCCTTATTAAAAAGTAAAATACTTAATTAAACGGGTATTAAACCGAAGAGATTTTTCATATTAATTGGCAAAAAAAAAGCGCTTACCTACAAGGTAAACGTTTATTCGAATAAGCTAATTTTACATTTTATTCGCTATTGATTTTATTAACTATCGCTAGTTATGTAAAGGGTAATGTGGGTACATCAATACCTGACATTGCTAACATCACACGCACTACCTGACAGCTATAACCAAACTCATTGTCATACCATACGTAGAGTACAGCGCGATCACCATCAACAATCGTTGCTTGTGAATCAACAACACCGGCGTAACGTGAGCCGACTAAGTCAGTGGATACAATTTCAGTAGAAGCGGTGTAATCCACTTGATTTTGCAATTTAGAGTTTAAAGAGATTTTACGTAAATAATCGTTTAATTGTGCTTTAGTTGTCTCTTTTTTCAAGTTCAAGTTCATAATAGCCATTGAAACGTTTGGCGTAGGAACGCGAATCGCATTACCCGTTAACAAACCTTTTAATTCAGGTAATGCTTTTGCTACCGCTTTAGCTGCACCCGTGGTACTGATCACCATATTTAATGGTGCACTGCGGCCACGACGCGGCGCAGGATGGTAATTATCAATTAAGTTTTGATCATTAGTATATGAATGTACCGTCTCAACGTGGCCATTGCGAATACCAAACTCATCATTGAGTGCTTTAAGTACCGGCGTGATCGCGTTGGTAGTACAACTTGCTGCAGAAATCATGGTGTCTTCTGCTAAAATCATATCTTCGTTTACGCCGTATACGATGTTTTTAATATCGCCTTTAGCCGGTGCGGTGAGTAAAACTTTAGCAACACCTTTTGATTGTAAATGCTGTCCTAAGCCCTCTTCATCACTCCAAATCCCCGTATTATCAACCACTAAAGCGTTGTTGATACCATAAGCGGTGTAATCAATTTCTGAGGGTGATTTAGCATAAATAATTTGAATAAAAGCACCGTTCGCTTTAATAACGTTATTTTCTTTATCAATGGTAATACTACCGTTAAAGGCACCGTGCACTGAATCACGACGCAGTAAGCTCGCACGTTTTTCTAAATCATCTTCTTTACCAGGGCGAATAACAATGGCGCGTAACTTAAGCTTAGCGTTGGGTCCGGCACGTTCAATTAATAAACGCGCTAACAAACGACCAATACGACCAAAACCGTAAAGTACCACGTCTTTAGATTCTTGTACGTCGGTATCTTTAGTGATGGTGGCTAATTCTTTTTCTAAAAATTGTTCAATTGACAAACCATTCGCTTCACCTTTAAATAAATAACGGTAAGCTAATTTACCTACGTCGATACGCGCAGGTGCTAATGACATACTAGCTAAAACTTGAATAAAAGGAGAACTTTCACGTAAACGCAATTTATTTTCTTCGTGTAAAGCCACTGATTTATGTGCTTTAATGATGTCGATGGCAGAAGCATTGACTAGTGTGCGACCGTAAATTGAAATTTCGATACCGTCATTTCTAAATAATTGTCCGATAATCGGCTGCATGTTTTCAGCGAATGTTTGACGTTCCTGCCAACTAGCTAGATATTGTTCTTCAAGAAGAGAAGTCATTGCGTAAACCTTTTTATGTCAGTCAATTGAGTGATGGGTTATTATTAATGTAAAGAGGTAATTAGCAATAACTAATTACTGAATGCGGCGCATATTGTAATCCAACATGAATTATTTCGCCACCAGTTACAAATATTTTTCTGGGATAAATAGAGAAAAAGATGAAATTTAATAAATTAGTGCTGATTTTGCTTTTTTGCACATTTTTTTTCACATTAATGGCCTGTGAAAACAGACCTAATTTTGCTGAGTTATGTGAAGAACATACAAAAATTTGTCAAGAATTTCAAGAAGACACTTGGTGCAAACGAGAGCGTGTCGAGGTGGGCTTTGCTAATTTAGCAGACAAAAATGATGCTAACGATAGCAACAAATATCAGCAGTTAATTGCCTACGAAGGCTATGAAAAATGCATGCTGCATGCGTCTAAAATTGAGCATATTAAGCTAAAGGTTAAGAAAACCATACGTATTGATAATGTGGTTAAGGCGCGGGTTAAAATTAAAGCACTAGCACTTGCTACGCAAAATTCTGAACACCCTGACCTGTTATTCTTTCATTGGTCGCGCTACTTAAATGAGCACTCACTAAATAAATTTATTGCCTTAGAAGGCAGTGAATTATTAGAAAAGCCCAACCGACAAATCAACTTAGCGAGCTATTACGCGAAACATGATATCACCAAAACCTTGAACTTGCTCTATCATGCACTAGAACTTTACCCAAGCGATGCAGCTATAGATACCGAGATATTTCAGTCTCTTGCCAGTATTTTTGCCCATAAAAAAGAGCATAAGCAAGCTTATATCTGGTCAAAAATATTATATTTATATAGTCCAAAAGATAGCAATATCAGCCATGAGACTTTCGTCAGTTACTTTAAAGGCAATAACTTAAACACTGAATTTTTAGACCGAGTAGCGAAAAAAACCTTAAACAACATTATTGAAGGTGAGTTTAAGGCGCCACGTACCTAATTTGGCGATTACTGGCAAGCCAGTTTTTTGAATGAAGCGCTAGCCAAATTAACGATTACCCAAGTAGAGCCAGAGCCTACTCGGGTTGATATACAGCTATACTTAATTAATTTCCTGCATATTACGTGATTCACTTGACCAATTAACGTGATACTTTTTGCCTGTGGCTTTATCGATACGCTCAAAAGTATGAGCGCCAAAGAAGTCACGCTGTGCTTGTAATAAATTGGCCGGCAGCACAGCACAACGTATAGAGTCATAATATGACAATGCAGATGAAATTGCCCCGGTTGGGATCCCCATCAAGGCAGAATTTGACACTGCCTTTCGCCAGTTCAATTGATGTTGACTTAATTGCTCAGCAAAGAAATCATCTAAAAGTAGATTGTCTAGGTCAGGGTTTCGCTCAAATGCTTGCGTGATTGACTGTAAAAATGCCGCACGAATAATACAGCCCGCACGCCAAATCTTGGCAATACTAGCAAAGTTAAGCTGCCAATTATGCTCTTGCTCAGCGAGTTTCATTAATTGAAAACCTTGTGCATAAGCACATATTTTTGCGCTATATATAGCATCATGTAACTGTTCAATAAACGCCTGTTTTTCTTCACCTGCAAGTATCACGACTTCTGGACCTGATAATATGCCTGAAGCTTTCACACGTAAATCTTTAAAAGATGAAATAGAGCGAGCAAAAACCGCTTGAGCAATAGTGGGCGCAGGTGTACCTAATTCTAAACTACTTACCGCAGTCCAAAGTCCGGTACCTTTTTGACCCGCTTTGTCTAAGATCAAGTCAACTAACGGTGTTTTTTCTTCACCAACTCGATGACGTAAAACCTCGACCGATATTTCCATTAAATAACTTTCTAATCGGCCGCCATTCCACATTTCAAAAATATCAGCAATTTCATCACTACTTAATGCTAAACCGTCACGCAGCATTTGATATGCTTCACATATAATTTGCATATCAGCGTACTCAATGCCGTTATGCACCATTTTCACATAATGCCCAGCACCCGCTGGACCAATATAGGCAGCACAGGGTTCACCTTCAGTAACAACTTCACCTGGTTTAGTGCGTTCAATGGGTTTACCCGTTTTTGCATCAACCTTTGCAGCAATGGCTTGCCAAATAGGTTTTATTCTTGCCCATGCATAGGGTGAACCACTAGGCATTAGTGCCGGACCAAAACGCGCCCCCACTTCACCACCTGAAACAGCTGAGGAAAATAAAATAAAGTTATTTTTGTATTTTTTCTCGCGTGCAACGGTATCAACCCATAAGCTATTACCCGTATCAATAACAATATCATCAGGTTGAATACCGGCACCAATCAAGCTTTCACACACTTGATCAACCGGTGCGCCTGCTGGCACTGATAGTACGATAAGGTGTGGTGGTTTTAAGCGAGAAAGTAATTCAGTATAAGACGAACAACCAATAACACGTGCTGTTGATAAACCACTTTCAGCCTTGTCTTGAGTAATGGCATCTTCAACTTTACTGATATCAAGATCGAAGGCGGCGATACTAAAGCCGTTATCAGCTAAATTAAGCACTAAATTCTTGCCCATAACACCTAAACCAATAAAGCCGATATCGCATGCACTGTTGTTCTGTATCATAAAAAGTCCAAAAAAATTATAGATAGAGGCATTATGCCATCATCATCATAGAAAAATAATAACCTTATGGAAAAGCCAATAAATAAATATTTTTAGCTAGGCTATGTTTAATAGCCGACATTTTAGTAACAATACGCAATAAAACAAGGTTTAAATCAATATTTATTGCTTTATGTCGAGTTATAACTTGTAATTTTTATGAAATGGTGTAATTTTACTACATTAATTTTTAAAGTTTGATTTTAGGGTTTTATTATGACAATTAGAGTAGGGATCAACGGCTTTGGTCGTATCGGTCGGTTCGTGTTTAGAGAAGCATTTGCCAGAGCAGATGTTGAAGTAGTCGCTATTAATGATTTAATTGACGTTGATTACATCGCTTATATGCTTAAGTATGACTCTACTCATGGCCGGTTTAACGGC
Source organism: Colwellia sp. MB3u-4 (assembly GCF_014077065.1). Taxonomy (NCBI): domain Bacteria; kingdom Pseudomonadati; phylum Pseudomonadota; class Gammaproteobacteria; order Alteromonadales; family Colwelliaceae; genus Colwellia; species Colwellia sp. MB3u-4. Next base: position 23,785 of record NZ_JACGVE010000078.1, read on the forward strand.
ACTGTTGATGTTGTTGATGGCCACTTAGTCGTTAATGGCAAAAATGTTCGTGTTAGTGCAGAACGCGACCCACTAAACCTAAAATGGAATGAAGCTGAGGTTGACGTTGTTGTTGAATCAACTGGCTTGTTTTTAACGGATGAATCAGCGCGTAAGCACATTGTAGCCGGCGCTAAAAAAGTAGTACTTTCTGCACCGTCAAAAGACGATACACCAATGTTTGTTATGGGTGTTAACCATCTTGAATATGCCGGACAAGACATTGTTTCTAATGCGTCTTGTACCACAAACTGTTTAGCGCCTATCGCAAAAGTGTTAAATGATAACTGGGGTATCAAAGATGGTTTAATGACCACAGTGCATGCCACCACAGCAACACAAAAAACAGTTGATAGCCCGTCAGCTAAAGACTGGCGCGGTGGTCGTGGTGCTGGACAAAACATTATTCCATCATCAACAGGTGCCGCTAAAGCCGTTGGCAAGGTTATCCCTGCATTAAATGGTAAATTAACGGGTATGGCATTTCGCGTACCAACGCCTAATGTTTCTGTGGTTGATTTAACTGTCAACTTAGAAAAGCCAGCCAGTTATCAAGAAATTTGTAGCGCAATGAAAGCAGCATCACAAGGTGAGCTAAAAGGCATTTTAGGCTACACCGAAGATGCGGTAGTATCTAACGACTTTATTGGCGAAAGATGTACCTCAGTATTTGATGCTACTGCCGGTATAGCGTTAACAGATACTTTTGTGAAAGTAGTTTCTTGGTATGATAATGAAATTGGTTATTCCAACAAAATTTTAGATTTAGCGACCTATGTTTCAACACAATAAGCCTTTGTTTGTCCGCTAATAAACGACTAAAAAAGCCAGATGAATTCTGGCTTTTTTATTGGCTGTCTCCCCTCCTAAGATCCTGACTTAAAAGTTACAAAAATTCACTTCATTGCAAAGACAATACTTCTTGGTTAACCTCATTTACTTGCAATAATCATCACTATTCATCACTGGGCACTAGCGAGTGTAATGTTAAGTAGTGCGATTATTGTCTTTAAATATGTAATAAAACAACAAAAACGATCTGTAGTTTTATCAGTTACAAATAAACTACCGCAGTGAAACCTGATATTGTTATTATTTTAAGCAAAAAAAACCAGGCAATGCCTGGTTTTTACTGATAAATTAATTTTTATCCGTTCTTAGTTAGCCCAATGGCTATTATTTTACATGCGCTAGTACTTGCTTTGCTAAACGCGTAATTTCTTGCCAATTACCTTGTTTAATAATTTCATCAGACACTAACCAAGAACCACCACAACATGAAACATTGGGTAAGGCTAAGTAGTCTCGAACATTATTTAAGTTAATACCACCGGTTGGACAAAATTTAATGTCAGGAAATGGTCCACCAATTGACTGCAACGCCTTGACACCACCCGATGCTTCCGCAGGGAAGAACTTAAGATGATCATAACCACAATCAATGCCATCCATTAATTCAGAAATAGAAGAAATACCCGGAATTAAGGCGATATTACCTTCTTTACCTGCTTTTAATAAATCTTTTGTTAGTCCTGGGCTAATGGCAAACTTTGCGCCAGCTTCGTAAGACTTTTGTAATAAATCTCGATTAGTTACAGTGCCCGCACCAACAATGGCCTCGGGTAAATTTTTAGCTATGATGCTGATCACTTCTAATGCCGCAGGTGTACGCAAGGTAACTTCTAGCACTTTTATGCCCGCTGCTAACAATGCTTCTGCAATAGGTAGTGCATTTTTAACATCTTTTATCACTAAAACCGGAACTATCGGACCCATAGCAAATAGATCTTTTGGCTGTATTTGCCAATTATTTGATAATGTCATAATTATTCTTAATGCCTTTTCGTGTTATTTTTTTGGATGATGTCATTAGCTTTTTCTGACATAAATTGGTTAAGATATGCTGATGCACCAAGCAAACCAGGTTGTTCTTCAGTGACAACAAATGTTGGAATAGGTTGATTAAAACTCGATAAACGCCCTTTCTGTTCAAATCTTTGCCTAAATTCACTGCTAGCAAAAAATTCGATAAAGCGAGGAACAACACCACCTGCAATATAAACACCGCCATAACTACCAAGCGTTAACGCTAGGTTACCGGCAAAACTTCCTAAAATTCGACAAAATTGCGCTAAAGTTTCCACGGCCAATGAACAACTGCCTGCCAGCGCTTTTTCAGTGATTTCTTTTGCTAATAATTTTGTTATCTCGCCATTTTTTTCGAAACTCAAGGCTTGGTATATTTGTTCAATACCTAGTCCTGACAATACTTGCTCGTAGGAAACACGGGCATATTTTTTTGAAAGAAATTGTAAAATGGCAACTTCTTGTTGATCCACGGGGGCAAAGTCTACATGACCACCCTCACCGCTTAAACTATGCCAACCAGAATCGATGGCGATTAAATTAGCTACGCCTAAACCCGTACCAGCACCACAAATAGAAATGGGCTTGTTTGCTACAACATCACCAGCACCTATTTGCACCTTTTGCGCAGCACCTAAATGCGGAATAGCATGAGCTATCGCAGTAAAGTCGTTAATTAGCACCAATTCGTTAAACTGTAACTCTGCTTTGAGTTGTGTTTGTGAAAACTGCCAAGGTAGATTAGTCATCACAATAAGATCTTTATCTACTGGGCAAGCGATAGCTAAACAAGCATTAACGTTCTTACCCACTAATTGCTGCTGTGTAATATAGTTGGTTAATACCTCGGCTAAACTCGTGTAATCGGCACAAGCATAAATGGTGATGTTAGCAATATTACCTTGCGCGTCGACTAACGCCACGCGCATATTGGTGCCACCAATATCAGCAATAATATTTATCTCACTATCGGACATGGTTATCGCTCGCCTTGAAAATCATCATCAAACAGTGAACATGCACCGGTTTCAGCTGAGCTTAAGTTACGACGCATAAAGCCAAATAATTCACGCCCCATACCTTGATGATGACCATTAACTTCAAAAATAGCATTTTTACGTTTTGCTAGTTCAGCATCATCAACTAACAAAGTTAGCTCGCCACTTTCGCCATCGAGTAAGATCATATCACCGGTTTTAATTTTTGAAATTAAGCCACCATCTAACGCCTCTGGACATAAATGAATAGCAGCCGGCACTTTACCTGAAGCGCCCGACATTCTACCGTCGGTAACTAAAGCAACTTTAAAGCCTTTATCTTGTAAAACCCCTAATGGTGGCGTTAATTTATGTAGTTCAGGCATACCACGGGCTTTTGGCCCCTGAAAGCGAACAACAGCAATAAAGTCTTTTTCTAACTCGCCAGCATCAAAGGCAATATCAAGTTCGTGTTGATCTTCAAAAACAACTGCAGGTGCTTTAATCACAAAGCTACCTTCGCGCAGTGATGACGTTTTCAACACTGAAATACCTAAATTACCTTTCATAACTTTTAAGCCACCATGGCTACTAAAAGGTTTTGCAGCGGTAGCAATAATTTCGTCATCGCCTGAGCTAGTTGCGCCGTCGATCCAAACTAATTTGCCATCTTCCAATACAGGTCGTTGGGTATAACGAGTTAAGCCGCGACCGCAGATGGTCTCAACGTCTTCATGTACCAAACCAGCATCAATAAGCTCTTTGAATAACAATGCCATGCCACCCGCTTCTTGAAATTGATTAATGTCAGCATGACCATTGGGATAAATACGCGTTAATAGCGGCACAGCGTCAGATAAATCATTAAAGTCTTGGAAATTAATAATAATACCGGCTGCTTTGGCAAAGGCGATGATATGCATAGTTAAGTTCGTTGAACCACCGGTGGCTAACAAGGCAACAATAGCATTAACAATTGAACGCTCATCAACCATTTTACCTATCGGCATATAATTACCAGATTGCTGAGTTAAACGGGTAACTTGGCGCGCTGCAGCTTTGGTCAATTCTTCACGTAATTGCGTATTGGGGGCAATAAAAGAAGCGCCTGGTAGATGTAAACCCATCACTTCAACCACTAATTGGTTAGAGTTTGCCGTACCAAAAAATGTACAAGTACCGGCGGTGTGATAAGACGCAGATTCTGCTTCTAATAACTCTTCTTTACCCACTTCACCTTGAGCATATTGCTGACGAACACGGGCTTTATCTTTATTAGGCAAACCAGAAGGCATTGGGCCAGCGGGTACAAAAACGGTAGGTAAATGACCAAAAGTCATACTGGCAATCATTAATCCAGGTACTATTTTATCGCAAATACCCATCATCAGTGCGCCATCAAACATATTATGCGACAGTGCAACAGCAGTCGACATAGCAATAACGTCTCGGCTCATCAAGCTTAAATCCATACCTGGTTGACCTTGTGTAACACCGTCACACATCGCAGGTACACCACCGGCAAATTGGGCTACGCCACCGGTTTCTTTAACAGCGGCTTTAATAATGGCTGGGTAGTTTTCGTACGGTTGATGCGCTGAAAGCATATCGTTGTAAGCAGATATAATAGCAACGTCTGAATGATTAACACCACGTAATGTCGTTTTGTCATCGCTACCACAAGCAGCAAAACCATGAGCTAAGTTACCACAAGATAAACTAGCGCGATGTACAGTAGTTGATTTTTCACCCGCTATCTTTTCAAGGTAAGCCGCACGGCTTGCTTTACTTCGATCAATAATACGTTGTGTGATCTGTACAATATTTTTATTCATAACTGTTTTATTCATAATTACTTGGCCCAATAAACTTGTGTATTAATGTTTGGTGCTTGTAAAAAAGCCCTGATCGGCATTTCTTTACATACTTGTCCGGCAATAGCTTTAGCCAATACTTGTTTTTTACTGATACCGCTAATGTGTAAAAAAGTATTTTTGCTTTGTGCTAAGGCAGCAAAACTAAAACTAATTCGCTGATGTGGCGCCGTTTTTGGTGTTACTTTCAATAATGCTTGGCTATCCTTGGCCAAGCATTGCGTTATTTCATCACTACAAGGAAATAACGAGGCAGTATGACCATCTTCACCCATACCTAAAATAAGTACATCTAATGGCAATAACTGCTGGTTTGCTGCTAGGTTTAAATCAGTTAAGGTTTCATCGCTAAGGATTTCACCTTGTTTTAAATAGAAAAACTTAGCTTTTACCGCTTCATTTTGCATGAGGTATTCATGCACTAATTTAGTATTACTATCACTTGAGTCAATATCAACCCAGCGTTCATCCGCTAAGGTAATAGTTATAGCTTCCCACGCTAGCTTTTTCTTTGATAAGGCTTGAAAAAAACCTTTTGGTGTTGAGCCACCCGAGACCGCGATACTCGCTTTGCCTTTACTGTCCACCGCCGCCGTTAATAACGTGGCAATTTTATCTGCTAGTGCTTCGTCTAATAATTCACGTTGTTCGAATTCATTAATTTGATACATTATTCTACCCACTGGCGATCATCGCGTGCGATTAAAGAAATTGATGAAACGGGTCCCCATGAACCGGCTGCATAAGGTTTAGGTGCTTCATTGGTTGCTTGCCATGCTTCGATAATACTATCAGCCCATTGCCACGCTGCTTCAACTTCATCACGACGAACAAATAAAGATTGATCACCTTTAATAACTTCAAGCAATAAGCGTTCATAAGCATCAACAACACGTTGGTTGTCGTAAGCTTTAGAAAAACTTAAATCAAGTTTGTTTTCGTGAATTTGCATTTGCGATGCGATACCCGGAATTTTATTCATCATTTCAAGTTCAACACCTTCGTCCGGTTGCAAACGAATGGTCAATTTATTTGACGGTAAATCGGCATAACTCTCACTGAAAATATTATGAGCTTGTTGTTTAAAATGGACCACAATTTCACTGTGTTTTTGCGGCATACGTTTACCTGTTCGCAAGTAAAAAGGTACGCCAGCCCAACGCCAGTTGTCTATCTCTGCTTTAATGGCAACAAAAGTTTCTGTTTTACTATTGGCTTTTGCACCCTCTTCGTTCAAATACCCAGGGACAGCAACACCATTTAAATAACCATCCGCATATTGTCCACGCACGGTTTTATCTTTAACATTTTGTCGAGTAATAGGTTTAAGCGCTTTGATCACTTTTAGCTTTTCATCACGGACACAGTCAGCACTTAATTCAGCTGGTGGCTCCATGGCAACTAACGACAGTACTTGCAACAAATGGTTTTGCACCATATCTCGCATTTGCCCTGCTTCATCATAAAAACCCCAACGCCCTTCGATACCAACACTCTCGGCAACGGTAATTTGGACATGGTCAATACTGTTTCTATCCCAATTATTAGTAAAAAGGCTATTGGCAAAACGCAGCACTAATAAATTTAATACCGTTTCTTTACCTAAATAGTGGTCAATACGGTAAATTTGATTTTCATTAAAGTAACGAGAAACCTGATCATTAATCACTTTAGACGATTCTAAACAATGACCAATAGGTTTTTCCATCACGACTCTGTCTGCATCGTTGATTAACTTAGCCGTTTTTAAACCTTGACTAATATCACCATAAATAGCGGGTGGTGTAGAATAATAATAAACTCTCGCACCCGATGCGGGTGATAAGCTTTCGGCTAATTGCTTGTATGATTTAAGGTCTTTAAAATCAAGCTGTTGATAAACAAGCCTAGCTAAAAACTTGGTCAAGGCTGCAACATCTAATGCTTCAGGTATAAACTCATTTAAGCTTTCATCTATTTGTTTAGTAAATTGCTCAAGTGTTAGTTCATTTCGAGCAACAGCAATAATGCGGGTGTTATCACTCAACAGGCCGGCAAGTTCTAACTGATATAAAGAAGGTAAAAGTTTGCGACGAGATAAGTCTCCCAACGCACCAAAAATAACAATCTCGCTTGCTAAAGGGCAATCTATGTTTTTCATAGTGTGTATTCTCAATTATTTATTTTACTGTAACTAAACTACATATGAGGCTAATTTATCTGCTATAGCCTCGTCAGTAAAGCTCTTTTTTGTAATATTATTACATTCTTTCCATTTCATTTAAAAATAACCACTTCAAGACGACTTTAGTATGAAAATGGATTAAATGTTTGCAAAATTCAGTACTTTTGTTTTATATTAGTCGAAAATATGAAATAAATTTTCATATTTTCTGTTGTTAAGGCAGAAAATAAATTACAGTTACCCTTTATTTGCTCGGTAATTAACCAGTTAAGTAACACGCGAAGGCTTAAACGTAATGAATATATTAGAAAAAATCGCCAACGAGTTAGAGACTTTCAGTAAATCTGAACGTAAAGTGGCAGACGTTATATTATCATCACCTGAAACGGTTATACATGCCAGTATTGCTGCCTTGGCGAAACAAGCTAATATAAGTGAGCCCACGGTAAATCGCTTTTGTCGACGACTCGACACTAAAGGCTATCCTGACTTTAAACTGCATTTAGCACAAAGTTTGGCTAATGGCACACCTTACGTCAATCGCCATGTTGATGAAAATGATTCGGCTGAAGAATATACTTCAAAAATTTTTGAATCAACCATGGCGAACCTAGAGTTAGCGCGTAAAAGTTTAGACAGTTCCACCATAAATCGCTCTGTTGACCTATTAACTCAAGCCAATAAAATTTCTTTTTTTGGCTTAGGTGCTTCTGCGGTTGTCGCACACGACGCACAAAATAAGTTTTTTCGCTTTAATGTGCCTGTCGTCTATTTTGATGACATATTAATGCAACGTATGAGTGCTATAAATAGTTGCCAAGGTGATGTTGTCGTCGTGATATCACATACCGGCAGAACTAAGTCTTTGGTTGATGTGGCAAGTTTAGCACGTGAAAATGATGCCACTGTCATAGGAATAACAACAGCAGGCTCACCATTAGCCAAAGAATGTAATATTGTACTATCAGTTGAGGTTGCTGAAGATACCGACTTATATATGCCAATGGCATCACGTATTGCCCAGCTAACCTTAATTGATTGTTTGGCGACCGGTTTTACCCTGCGTCGCGGGACAAAATTTAGAGACAACTTGAAGAAAGTTAAAGACAGTTTACGTAGCTCACGCTTTGAACGTAAAGACTAATTAGTGGCTATTGATGCATAGCCAACCCTTGATAAATACACAAAATATTATATAAATTTAAGGATTACCATGCCTAGAAGAACCAAAATTGTCGCGACCTTAGGTCCAGCAACTGATGATAGAGCCGTATTAAAAGAAGTACTTGCTGCAGGTGTAAACGTTGTTAGATTGAATTTCTCTCACGGTGTTGCACAAGATCATATCGACCGCGCAAATACAGTACGTGAATTATCGAAAGAGCTAGGCATTTATGTCGGTATATTAGGCGACTTACAGGGACCTAAAATTCGAGTTTCAACATTTAAAAATGGCCCTATACAATTAGTTATTGGTGAAAAATTCGAATTAGACGCCTCATTAGCCAAAGGCGAAGGTTGCCAAGAGAAAGTGGGTATTGATTACAAAAAACTTCCTCAAGATGTAGTGCCAGGTGATATTTTGTTACTCGACGATGGCCGTGTACAACTCCGCGTGCTTGAAACCAAAGGAGATTCAGTTTTCACTGAAGTTACTGTTGGTGGTCCATTATCAAACAACAAAGGTATTAATCGTCAAGGCGGTGGTCTTACTGCTCCTGCTCTTACTGATAAAGACAAAGAAGATATTAAGCTAGCAGCTAAAATTAACGTTGATTTTCTTGCGGTATCTTTTCCACGTGACGCCGCTGATATGCGCGAAGCGCGTTTATTGGCACAAGAAGCCGGTTGTGACGCTCGTTTAGTGTCAAAAATTGAACGTGCTGAAGCGGTAAATGATGACAAAGTGTTAGACGGAATCATTCTAGCGTCTGATGTTGTTATGGTTGCCCGTGGTGATTTAGGTGTTGAAATTGGTGATGCGGCCTTAGTGGGTAAACAAAAACATATTATTCTCCGTAGCCGCCAGTTAAACCGCGTAGTTATCACGGCAACGCAAATGATGGAAACCATGATTGAGCAACCTATGCCTACACGTGCTGAAGTGATGGATGTTGCTAATGCCGTGCTTGATGGTACAGATGCAGTGATGCTTTCTGCTGAAACCGCTGCAGGTAAATACCCGATTGAAACGGTAAAAGCAATGGCGAGTGTTTGTATCGGCGCAGAGAAAGAAAGATCGGTAACTACCTCAAAGCATCGCGTAGAAACAGCCTTTACTGAAGTGTCTGAAACCATTGCTATGTCAGCTATGTACGCGGCTAATCATTTAGTCGGTGTTAAAGCCATCATCGCATTAACTGAATCGGGTCATACCACAAAAATCATGTCACGAATTTCTTCTGGTTTACCGATTTATTCGTTATCTCGTCATGCTAAAACCTTAACTAAAACAGCGATTTACCGTGGTGTTTATCCAGTTGCGTTTGACTCTACAGATGCTGACAATGCTGAAAAAATGGCAGAAGATGTATTGTCTACCGTGGTTAAAGGTTCTGAACTGGTTGTTGGCGATAAAGTGATCTTAACGCACGGCGATGTAATGGAAACTGTTGGGGCAACTAACACCTTAAAAGTGCTAACCTTAACTAAAAGCCACTTTGCTTAATATCGTTTTATAACGGTTAACATGACTTACCGTGGTGCACGGTAGTTAACTAAAAATAGGTAGCTAAAAGCTACCTATTTTTTTGTTTTTTATAGCGCTATTATCTTCAGTGTTTAAGCACCCAACACATTAATCATCATTAATTAGATACGCTAAATCACCCAGTATTTTATCAATTTTTTTGTTGAGGCGTTTACGCTGCTTATTAGTTGCCGTTGTCACCATATAAAGAAAAATGTTAGTGAACACCTGATTGTTATTGCTAGTCATGGCATTAAATTTTTCATCTCGTAAACTACGACCATTAACAAATAAACTGTAAAACTCCAATTTAAATTGATGGTCTGGTAAGTTGCCATTTAATAAGTCAGCAAACTGCTGGGTCCAACGTTGTCGGTAAAGCATACGCGGTTCAAATGAGCGCTGAAAGCCTTTGCCCAGCAATGTGACTTGCGATTTTTGCTCAGGGCTTAACTTACCAAACCAGTCTTTAAGTTGCTCCTTTTGCTGGTCCGTGCGTTCTTCTAACCATTCCTGCTCAGACAAAGCTTCATCATCATCAAGCCTCTCTTGATGAGCCGCTTGTAGTGCTTGTAACAATTGCTGTGTTTGCTCGGTTGACAAACTAACAACCAACGGCTGTAATTTAGGCTCTGTGGCAATTAAAAAGTTTTGCCAATGCTCAGTAAATTGTACAAAATTAGCCGCGATGTCCTGCTCATTTATTTGATCGTTAATCGAAATTTTAAGGGCTTTAAGCTGCTGCACATAAGCGGGTAACTGTGTGGTGCGATGCCATAAATGCAATTGTTCAAACTCATCATCGAAGCGTTGCTGTTGTTGCTCAGTTAACGTGACATAGTCATCAAGATACCAATGAGTCCACCAATCTAGATGGTTATAGACAAAACGGAAACTACAGCCGGATAAGAACACAGCCATTAATAGCCAAATTAGTATTAGTTTTATTTTCTTCATTTAATATTTCTCGTACAACTTATAGCCATGAATTAAGCCCAGTTATTGACCTAGAGTAAACTATGCGCGCCTTAATGAAAAACTATTTTACCTTAAGGTAAATCACTGCTAATTTGAAATACATTCCTCGGACATTTAAAACGAGAGTAAAACTATGCCTACTAGTAATACAAATAAGATCAAAACGGTTAAAAGAATCGCTATTTTAACCAGCGGTGGCGACGCACCAGGTATGAATGCTGCTATTAGAGCTATTGTGATTGCCGCACAGCATTACCAAATAGCAGTGATGGGTTTTTATGCCGGTTTTAACGGCTTGATTGACGATATGTCAGTGCCACTTGGCGTTAAAGACGTCGCAAATATTATTCAAAAAGGCGGTACTATTTTAAAAAGTGCGCGCTGCCCCGCGATGAAAACACCCTTAGGTATAGCGCAAGCAGCAAGCACTCTGTTAAAAGAAAAAATTGACGCCTTAATTGTTATTGGTGGTGATGGCTCATTTGCTGGCTCAATCGCCTTGCAGCAAGAGTGGTCTGGTCAAGTTATTGGTATTCCTGCCACCATTGATAACGATATTGACGGTAGCGATTTTACTATAGGTTTCTCAACCGCTATCAATACCGCTATAGAAGCAATAGATAAAATTCGCGATACGGCAGAAGCATTTGAGCGTATTTTTATTGTTGAATTAATGGGCCGTCATAGTGGTCATATTACTTTTAATGTTGGTATTGCTTGTGCCGCTGAACAAGTTATTTCATTTGAAAATTTTGCCAATAATAATCAAACAAAGGGTGAGCAAGAAAAACTACTCACATTAGCGCAAGAAATAAAACTCGCTCAAGCCAATAGACATGCCAGCTATATTATTGTCATTGCTGAAAATGTATGGCGAGGGGGTGCCTCTGTGTTAGCTCAACAGCTACAAGCCATAGCACATATCGATTGCACTGCCTGTATTCTTGGCCATATTCAACGGGGTGGCTCACCGGTTGCCAAAGATCGAATTTTGGCAACCAAATTAGGCGTGGGTGCTGTACAAGCCATCATAGCTGGAAAATCAAATGTCATGATTGCAGAGCAAAATAACACTGTGGCTACGGTGGCCTTACAAACAGCCATTATGCACCAACAAGGGGTGAGTGAAAGTTTAATACAAGCACAGGAAAATATTTTAGCTTTAACCGCGCAACGTCTTTGTTAAGCTATCGTTTTGTTTGTATTTATTTGGTCTTGTTAAGTCATTAAAATTTGGCTTAGTTTGCATTATTTAAGCGTATTTTCTGAAGCTATTTACTGGAGCTATTTACTTAACCAAAGTTTTTTGAGTAAACTTTCAGATTTTTCTTAACGGTTTTTGATGAGCAATCTTGCTTGTTGTTGATCAAAAAACTGTTCGAGAAAATCAATTAAAAGCCGCAATTTTTTTGACGTGGCAGCCCCAGGCGGAAATACCCCATAAACGTCAATGGCTTTAAGCTGGTAATCGTCTAATACCGTTTGCAAACGCCCTGCTTTAATTTTTGGCCAAGCATCATAGGTTGGGATCCGCCCTAAACCATGGCCACCCTCAACAAAAGCCGTTCTTGCCGTGGCATTATTTGTGGTTATTGTGCCTTTTATATCAACGGTATATGACCGACCTGACTTTTCTAGAGTTAACTTATTACTGGCCAGTTTATAAACAACCCAATTATGTTGGCTTAATTCACTGGGCTTTTCGGGGCGACCATATTGCTCAAAGTAGTCTGGTGAGCCACAGAGGCAGGTTGCTAACACAGCAAGCTTTCGTGCTTGCAAGCCAGAGTCGGCTAAAGGCGCTCCTCTAATAGCCAAATCAATCCCTTCTTTGACAATATTAACCACTTCATCTGTCAGCATGATGTCGAGTTCAATTTTCGGGTAAATATGACGAAATTTATCTAATGCCGGCACAATAGTATGCAGGCCAACACTGACCGGGCAGGTGATCTTAAGTAGGCCCTCAGGTTCATTTTTAACGTTTTCAATTTGTTGATTAGCAGCGCTAGCCTGCTGAGCAATAATATGACATCGTTGATAATAATCGTTACCTGCTTGTGTTAAGGCAATAGAACGCGTTGAGCGATTCAAAAGCGTAATACCAAGCTGAGTCTCAAGTTTTTTAATATGGTAGCTCACTACCGCCCTAGAAAGCCCAATATGTTTTGCTGCCGCGCTAAAACTGCCTTGCTCGACCACATGCGAAAAAACCACCATACTTTTTAATTGCTCAAAAGAAATATCCAATTAGTCCCCTTATTAGTAGTCACTCTTATTAAAAATTTTACTCAACAAATATTTTTACTGTAGCCAATGGATAAAATAATTGACCAATAGTTAATAAAGATAACGGGGCAAATCAAGCCACCCTATTGATACTTCTATGGATATAAGCCAATAGCACAATGCAGGATAATATTATCAAGTAATACTTACCTATGTCATTGCGCACCAGCATAAAGTTGACTATGTTGAGGTTTGAAGCTGAGATTTGAAGCTGACCACTTAACTGGTCACTTAATTAATCGGCTTGCTACAACTTACACTTAATACATTGTATCAATAATTAAAACAATGTTGTCAAATTTATCTGCATTGTATTAAAAGCAGTTAAGCATATACTTGACGCATGAATGAGATGCATCAATAGGCACTCACAGAAAGTTTACTTTGAAATTAACTACTTTCAACAATAAACACCTTATTAACTAGCATAGGAAAATTTAAATGACTGTAACAAATACAACTAACGTATTAATGGTAATAACTTCACATGACAAGCTAGGTAACACAGGTGAAAAAACTGGTTTCTGGTTAGAAGAGTTTGCTTCACCTTATTATCAATTAATTGACGCAGGCTTCAGTGTCACATTAGCCTCACCCTTAGGTGGACAGCCGCCGTTAGACCCAAAAAGTGCCGAAGCTGACTTTCAAACTGATGCCACTCGTCGTTTTGAGCAAGACAAAGAAAACCAAGCAGTATTGGCAACAACAACCAAGTTAGAGCTGATTGATGCGAACGATTACGCCGCTGTTTTTTATCCTGGTGGTCACGGTCCAATGTGGGATTTAACCACCAACCAAAAATCAATTGCCTTGATCTCAGCATTTATCGAGCAAAATAAGCCAGTAGCTGTAGTTTGTCATTCAACGTCAGTATTGCTTAATGTTAAAGATAAAAATGGCGCTGCAATCGTACAAGGTAAAAAAATAACAGGTTTTACTAACAGTGAAGAAGACGCAGTACAATTAACCGACATTGTACCTTTTTTACTAGAAGACGAGCTAGTTAAGCAAGGCGCCAACTACCAAAAAGGCGACGACTGGGCATCATTCGTTGTTGAAGATAGCGGTATTATCAGTGGTCAAAACCCAGCAAGTTCAAGCGAAGTAGCCACACGTTTAATCAAGCAATTAAGCTAACAGCTTAACGCTACAGAAAGTAAAGCAGCATAATTTAAAGACACGGGTGTAAAGCTCGTGTCTTTTTATTAGTTTCTGGGTGGTTAAGCTTGTAATATCAAAGCTGATACGCCTTGAAATTAAGTCAAGTTCGCTTGCAAGTCGACCTTGACCCCTTTAATGTCATCGCGATTGCACAGCTTATCTAGCCCTAAGTAACGATAACCTACTAGTCCGGCCATAGTGTCACCTTTTAATGACTCTGGTCATTTATATTCAAACGGATTAGCGCGGGTAGATAAAAGACAATTCGCTTCTTGAGTATCGCCATGTGTCTATTGGTAATTAGTCTCACTGGGATGGTCATGCCAATAATGTGGTGATTAAGCTTAAATCAATAACCCGCCTAATGAAATTATTGGAGAAATGAGTTTCCTTACAGGTTATTGAACTCTTCTAGCCATTCACTGAAGCTAGGTGATACTTTTTTCACTGTATGAAATTGGTGATCAAAAAACCAAACGGGTATATCTATCTGCTGGCGTTCACAATCACTCAGTTTGAAACAAAACATGTTGCCCTTACAGTCAGAGGCAAACAAAATATGTCCTTTGGGCATGCCACTCATTTCATATAACTTGGATAATGAATATACGTCTTCAAGACTTAAAAAATCTTGAACCTCAGATATATCTACACCTAAATCACATATTCGACTTAACACATTCGGTGTGTGCACCAAGCCATAATTCGATAGTAAGTATTTATAGCTGTTAGGGAGAATAGCCGCTAATCGTTGTTCAAGTTCTGCTATATCAGCGTTATCGATTGGGGTCATCGATTGTTTGCTGGCCCAATTTTTTACAAAAAGATCAATACTGTGCATTTAAAAAATTCCAGAAGTAACGACTATTATTCAGCTGTATAATTTGGTTTATAATTAGCATCGCCGCTGAAAAAGCCAACTGTTACTTGTTATATCTTAAATAAAACATTCACAGCGGCTTATATTATTTAGCTTGGTGCTTGTCCCGTTAAAGCGCTTAACAAATCGCTGTTAACATAGATTTTCCTAACTCGATATAAGCACTAGCATCTTCACTAATAGCTTTGGATTTAAGATGATCAGCAAAACCTAGTCTTGCAGTCATGGCCAACCAAAATACGGCACTAATGAAACCCACAACACGCCATAAGGTTGACTTTGCCCACTTAAGCGCCAAAGTGATAGAAAGTACATAAATGACAAAACCAGCTAATTTTGATGATGCCCAACCATTAACAAAGGGATACAAATTAAGTGGATTAACGGCAACGAGGTAAATAAAGGTGCAAACAAAAAGCGTATATAAAATATGTGGCCCAATCTTCAGCAGCTTATTATTGACTTTATCAGAGCCTTTCATTGTTAAGATAAAATTAATCATGAAAAAGATAAAAGTAAGCATAATTATAGTCAGATGGGTGTGCTTAACTATCATGTACATATGGTTGATCCCTAAAGTGCTTTTATTTATTACTAAGACCTGCAGTATATCTTTTGTTTGAGTCAGGCAACACCATAACGCTTATATTAATTCTCTCAATTCTCTCAATTAGCTCAAACGCGTTAGCCTTGACTTATTAATAAACGAAGTCTCACTAGGCAACCACGGCTTTTTTAACCTTTTCTTTATAGCTGCGACTAACTTTTAACTCTTTGCCGTTTGTCATCACTAAATAGTATTCACCATTGAGCTGGCTGCAAAACTTATCAATATAACTTTTGTTCACTATGGTAGAGCGGTGGCTGCGTAGAAATCGTCGAGGGTCTAACACTGCTTCAAGTTGTTTCATGGTTTTACGAAGAATATGAGTATTATCGTCAGTATGAACACACATATAATCGCCGGCAGCGTCAATCCATAAAATATCTTTTACCGGCACTCGACTAACTTCACCGGCATCTTTTATCGCTAATACATCAGAATAACTCGACACACTGACCGGTTCGTTATTTTCTAGTTCTTGTAAAATTGTTTCACAATCGTTACCGGTAACGTCACTCACTAAACGCACTAATTTTGACTTATGAAGGGCATTAACTTCACTACTGATACTTTGGCGTATTTTATCTAAGGTTTGAGCAAGGCGCTGTTCGTCAGCGGGTTTAAGTAGATAATCCTGTGCATGTACTTCAAAAGCCTGCATAGCGTATTGGTCAAAAGCGGTAACAAATACCACCATAGGTAAATGCAAACCCTGTGCAATAATTGCTTCAACGACTTCAAAACCATTTAAGCCCGGCATTTGAATATCAAGAAATATTAAGTCAGGTTGATAGGTTCTAACGGCTTCTAATGCTTCTCTGCCGTTAGTACATTGGGCAATAATGTTGATGTCTTTGTGCTCTTGCAGACGAACCGCTAAGCCTTTTCTAGCGAGGGGTTCATCATCAACAATTATGGTGTTGAGCTGTTTGCTCATATTCGACCGCCAACTTCATAAGGAATTCGTATACTGATTTTAACACCAGTGGGTATATTGTTGGCAACAACTAACGAAAAATCATTCTGATATAAAGCTTGCAATCGTTCTCGGGTATTGACCAAACCAACACCATTTTCACGAAATAAGTTACCATTTTTGATTTCTGCACCTGGGCCATTATCAGCCAACTCAATCAGTAAATCGTTACCAAAACGATGCACAGACACATTAATTGCGCCGCCTTGCTCTTGTACGGCTACCGCATGTTTTATTGAGTTTTCAGCTAAAGGTTGTAATATCATGCTCGGCACTAAGGCCAAGTTACAGTCGCTAGCCACATTAAATGTGACTTGTAAGCGCTCTTCAAAACGTACTTTTTCAATGTCTAAATAAAGCCTTAGGGCTTGCAACTCACTGTCGAGTGTTACTCGCTTCATCGGGTCTTTATCCAGCGAGTAACGTAAAAACTCACTTAACTTAGTGACCATACCATTGGCGGTTTTGTTTTCTTGTACCAAAATTAGCGTTGATATCGCGTTTAGGGTATTAAACAAAAAGTGAGGGTTAAGCTGATAACGCAGCATTTTTAACTGTGCTTGATGGGCAACGGCATTGGCACGTAATACATTCTGTTTTTCTTTTTGCAGCATTTGATAATATTTAGTACCAAAATATAAAGCACTCCAACTTAAAATAATGAAGAAGGATAATAGACTGTTTTTTGTGTAATAAAGCCAAAAATCAGGGCGATAGCCGTGCTTGTATATTTCCCAATAATTAATATTTTTTACCACTTGCCATAATACGCCGGTACAATAAGAGGTTAATATCACCACGATGGCTATTTTTAACGGTGTGAAATTCCAAACACGACGATAAATATACCTTAGCGGAACCGTAAATAACCAACCGGCATAGGCATTCAATAAGATAATAATCAGAAAAATATCGCGTAAATCGTGCAGTAATGAACCTAAATAATGTACTAAGGCAAAACCACACCAGCCAGCTGTATGAACCAACCAAAATAAGCGATTTCTATTTTCTACAAACTCTTTCCAATTCACACAAGACACCAATAAGTGGGGTTAGTGCAATTATGCGCTAAGCACACGATGCTAGCACTACCACTAATCTTAAGATTTGTACGTCTTATCTCATTTCATCTAAGAGCCTATTTACCTGTGGATGCCTAGTTGCCAGTAACATTAATTGCTTTATTGACAATATTTTGTATTTTATTAACTTACGGCCCTGATATTGAGATAAATACCATAAGCTATTGATTAAAATTGAAAAATCAAAATAACACGTAACTAGTAGTGGCGAGGTATTACTGTTTTCCTGTGTACTCTCTGTTAAATTTTCGATAATTTTTGTTAATTTTCGTTGCTGATTTAAGCGAGTTAATGCTTGCTGATAGCGCGATGTAATCATTTCAACTTTACTGCTATCAATGCTATTAACAGCCATTAGCATCGCAAGGTCATATTCTATTGGTGCGATGCATGCACATTCAAAATCAATTATTTTATATAAATTTTCTGGGTTTTTAGCCTCATTTTTCAGCGCTATAATATTGCTGTAATTAGCGTCACCATGGCAAAAAACTTGCCTGGTGTGCTGCACTATTTTATGAGCTTCGGCCAAGTTTTGTTGAAAGACATTGACTAAGGATTTTAGCGCCTGATGTTGAGTAGAGCTAAGTACTATATTTTGTAATAATTGCTTAATAGTGGCAGATATATCCAGACTTGGTAAGTAAGACTGTTTTGATAGCTGATCATCGGTTAGTGATATTTTTTGTGTTAAGTTTTGAGGATTGCTGTGACTACTTTCCCTCTTACTACTCGTACTCGACAGAGCAATGTTATGACAGCGCGCCAATAGCGCTATTGTGACGGCTAACTTTTCTTCTTCACTCTGCTTGCCGTTATCTAGCCCCTGACCTGCTATAAACTCAGTAATTAACCAGTTTTGTCCAACATATATTAGCTTAGGAGCAATGCCAGCTCTGGCCGCGAATTGGCTCGCTAAAGGCTCTATACTATCCGTGATTAAATACTTGGCAAAATAGGTTTTATTGTCATAGTTAACTTGAAAACAAGGCTGGCTTAATCCCGTATTAATAACACTGATATTATCTACCTTGAGATTAAAACAAGGTAGATGGCTTAATTTTAGTGCTAGCGATTGTTGCTGCGGGTCTACTATTGCTTGATCAAATGTCAAAATTCTTCCTACAAGTTACCACGACTCTAGGTTTTATCAGACACTCTTTTAGCCCTGTGTCCGACTTTTTATCTAACAAGTTACCCTGCAACAGAATTATTGATGCACAGGTTATTGTGCTCTTGGGTAAATTGCAGTTTATATTGTTTGCGCCATTGCCAATAACCATAAGCCGCTAAAATCACGAAGCTGCCAAAGAGTGCTGCTGTTGGGATCAAGCCCTTTTCAACATAGAGATAAATCGATACTAGATCAATCACAATAAAATATAACCAATTCTCTAGTACCTTTTGGGTAATTAAATAAGTAGCAAACACCGCAAAAACCGTGGTGGCACTATCAAGATATGGAAAATGTGCTAGGGTATAAGTCGCCATTACCCAACCTAAAACTAACGACACAAGCGTTAAAAGCACAATAATACGGCTATGGCGTTGTAAGGTCCATTGGCTATACAAAAGCCTATTCGAATCAGTCTGGGTGTTTGAGGGCTTATTTTTATGCCAGCAAAACCAACCATACACAGCCATCAATAAATAATATAACTGCAGCACGCTGTCCATCCAAAGATAAACATCATAAAAAATAACCGTATATAACACAGTACTTAATATGGCGGCAGGCCAACACCAAATACTACCTTTTGCCGCTAACACCACATACAGTAATGATGCTACAACCGCGATCAACTCTAATAAGGGTAAGGTGGTGAAGTAAGTAACAATTTCACTGGATGCACTGATTGCATTCGCCATTATGTTTCGGCTTCTACAACAGAGCGATCGCCACCTATAAACTTGCAAATAAATACCGCAGCATTTAGCGTTTGATGTACATGTTTAATTTCTGCCATCACATGCGCCGTGGCTAAGTCATAATCGCCAAATACTTGTGTACTCATACCGTTGGTCACTACCTTGAGCCCTGGGACTAAGCGTAAACGTTTAATAAACGCCCATATTTCTGTTTTAAATTTTTCTTCCGCTAACGGGTATAAACTAATTTCAATTGATATTTTCATAAATAACTTTCTTCTTATTTGACCAGTACCACGTTGTAGCCTATTAAACACTTTATCTAATATGCTACAACATTCATTGATATGTAAACTATTTGCCAAGACCTAACGGATAGAGGCAAGTTGCTAAGCACAAGTATTGACCTATATTTCCTTAGAAATTATAATCAAATGTTGCACCAAATACCGCCGGCTCAGCTAATTGATAATAGGCTTTTGCGCTATATCCGTCTCTTGGGTCATTGCCAAAATAGAAACCACGCGTAGCATAAGTTTCATCAAACAAATTACGCGCCCATACCTTCACTTGCCAGTCATCTTTTGCATAACTCATTGACATATTAACCACTTCAATTGCTGCAGATTTTTCGTTATGACTATCAGAGAATAAAAATTCGTCTTTACCGTCAACAGAAATATTCACCCGTAAGTGATCTGATAATTGATAATTCAAACCAAGATTAAATTGGTAGCTAGGGGCATGTGCTTGTTCGTCACCTGATTTATCATTGCCGTCAGCATCAATAAAACCATCGTATTGGGTATCTAACAATCCAACAGCGCCATAAACTTCAAGTTCTGGGCTGATCTGCCACCCTGCCTCTAGTTCAAGGCCTAAATTGGTGCCGGTTGCCGCATTACCTAAATATGAAACAAAGTCGGTACTGCCGTCTTCACGTTCTTGTAAAAATGACGTGCGCACCTGCATATCATCCCTGTCCATGTAAAATACGGCGCTACGAACATAGGCTTGATTATCCAATAAACTGACTTTATAGCCTAATTCGTAATTCCACAAATACTCAGCCGTGAACTCACGAAGTTCAGTGGGCAAACTGCCCTCAGTGTTGGCACCTCCGGCCTTGTAACCACGATTCACTGAGCCATAGAATAAATTATTTTTATCCGCTTGATACGACAACACCACTTTACCACCTACCATGGTATCGCTTGGATCAAAACTAAGTTGCTCTGAATCGGTATAATCTGCGTTTCTCCGCTCTAGCCTTAAACCAGTTGTTAGACTTAACTGTTGAGTCAGTTGGCTATCAAATTGTATGAATGCCGCAATATTATCGCTATCAAAAGACGAGCTAAAATCACTAGACAAATAGGTATATTGACGTAATAAATCTTCTTTTTCTTGCTTGAAGTATATGCCTGTTACCCAAGCGGTACTGCCATTAAAAATTTCACTTCCTTGCTCTGAAAGCGCTCTTAGCTCAAATGTTGCTGATGTTTTATCACGAAAATAATGATCTTCTGAGCTATATTCCCAAGCCGGACGAATACCCACATAGGCCCAATCTTCATCATAGCCGTAGTCTAATGCTGAGTCAGCATAGCTGATGATAGTTTCGAGGGTAAAATCGCTAAGGCCTTGATAGGTAAATTTAGTCGCTAACGCTTTGGTATCTTGGTGATCAAAACCGGGTTGGTCTGATAAGGTATTACGTGTATTATCCAGTGAAAAGGCATCATAGCCATTGTCAAAATCAGCAATAAATGTAGTGATATCAAGGGTTAAATCTTTACTTATCGCAATAGCTAACTTACCACGCATGGTTAATTCATCACGGTTGTTAGTGTCATCACGATTTAAAAAGTCATTGTCGATAAAACCATCACTACGGTACTGTTCAACCGCTAAACGATAATTCACCTTTTCAGTGGCTGGACCGGATAAAACCAAACCGGCGCTATAACTGTCATAATTTCCAGCAGATAGTCTTACTTTACCTTCAAAGACATCGGTAGGCGCACTTGAAGTGATATTGATCATGCCGGCCATAGCATTAGCACCAAAGCGTGTACCTTGAGGACCACGATAAACTTCAACTTGTTCAACATCGAAAGTTGACGCTATGCTGCCAATACTGGAAAAGTCTATACCGTCGATCACTAAACCCACAGAGGGGTTAATCGGTTCTTTGAATTGGCTACGCTCACCAATACCACGAATTTGATAATACCTAGCGCGTTGTGTGCCACTAGAGAAATTAACATTGGGTGTACGAGCAATTATTTCTTCTAAGTTCTGTGCATTACGCGCGCTAATTTCATCGCTAGCGATAACAGATAAAGAACTGGCGGTTTTTTGTAGTGACATAGAGCGGAAGTCACCGTCTATGGTAATCACTTCTATTGTTTGCTCTGCAGTGTTAATAGGAGTGTCAGCGGCAAAAGTTGTAGAAGCAACAATACTGGTTAAAATAGCTAAAGTAATGGGTGATTTTATAAATGTCATTATGATCTCATAAATTCGATTAGGAATACGTTATGGGATCCGGCATGGGGAAGTGAGGTAGCTACTCGGTATTAATCTGTAGCATTATAGTTAGCAAGCGAGTAATGCCTAAAAAATATAAAGTTACATAACGGTAATGCGATTAGCTTAACCATTCCTACGCCGGTACTATCCGGTTCAGGTTCTAAGGGTTCGCTTCGCATCTCAGCCATTAAAATTGTAAACAATCTTCAGGCACCCCTTGGTTCGATATGCATACTAACAATATTTGTTTAAAAGTACAGCGTAAAACCTAAATAAAAAAACTTTATATTGCCTTATCTTAACTTGAGCTATGGGCAATAAGTAATCAACCTTATCTAATAACATACTTATTTAAGCAATTAGTTTACTTAGGGTTTAGCATTCTACCTAGCGGTTCTCCGCCCACTAAATGTAGATGAATGTGATAAACCTCTTGGCCAGCGTGTTGATTACAATTCATGATCAAACGATAACCGTCTTCTGCTATGCCCTCTGCTTGTGCCAGTTTCTTCGCAACAGTAAACATACGACCAATAGTTAGCTCGTCTTCTGCTTCAATATCATTAACCGTTGGAATGAGCTTATTAGGCACAATTAAAATATGACTTTTAGCTTGCGGAGTAATATCACGAAACGCCGAAACAAGATCATCTTGAAAAAGTAACGGTGCTGGAATTTCTTGGCGAATAATTTTTGAAAATATAGTTTCTTCTGCTGTGTTGTTATCAGCCATGGTTTACCCTCTTTATACTTATGAATTTTTAGATCTTGAACATTTATAGTTTAACGATAAACATGCTGATGACAAGGCTATATGTCACCAGCATGTTAAATTCTTTGGCTTTAATTAACTCAGTTAATTCACTATCACTGATGGGCAATCAACGTCATCAATTGGCTATAATGAAAAACGCCAGTCAGGAATTAACTGACTGGCGTGATTAATAGCCTATGTTTATATTTTTCTGTTATCTATTGCTGATTAACATGACTAAAGTGTGCGGCGCTGAATAACGGCTTGATCAAGTTCGGCGAGCAAAGTTTCAGTATCTTGCCAACCGATACATGCATCTGTGATGCTTTGGCCATACGTGCCCGTTTCACCAAGCGCTAAGTCTTGACGACCTTCAACTAAGTGACTTTCTACCATCACACCAAAAATTTGTTTATTACCCGCACTCATTTGTTGGCAAACGTCACGACAAACTAACATTTGATTTTCAAACTTTTTACTGCTGTTAGCATGACTAAAATCAATCATGATATTGGTATTTAAACCTGACTTATCAAGTTGTTCGGTAACCGACTTAACACTATCGGCATCAAAGTTTGTGCTTCTACCACCGCGTAAAATGATATGACAATCTTCATTACCTGCCGTTTCAACAATGGCAGAATGGCCATATTTTGTTACCGAAAGGAAATGATGTGAAGCGCTAGCAGCGCCAATAGCATCAATAGCAACTTTAATCGTACCATCGGTACCATTTTTAAAGCCAACTGGACATGATAAACCTGAAGCTAATTCACGATGAACTTGGCTTTCTGTCGTGCGTGCGCCAATGGCACCCCAACACATAAAATCAGCCATATATTGTGGGGTGATCATATCTAAAAACTCACCGGCGGTAGGTAAGCCCAAGTTATTTAAATCAAGTAGCAACTTACGGCCAATACGTAAACCATCGTTAAGTTGGAAGCTATTGTCCATATAAGGGTCGTTAATAAGTCCTTTCCAGCCGACAGTAGTTCTTGGCTTTTCAAAGTAAACGCGCATAACAATTTCTAGCGTGTCTTGATATTTTTCACGCAATTTAACTAAGCGCTCACCATATTCCAAGGCCGCTTTGGGATCATGTATCGAACATGGCCCGATAACCACAAGTAAACGATCATCTTGGTTATTAAAAATGTCACTTATGGCTTTTCTGCCAGCAAAAACCGACTTTGTTGCTTGTTCTGATGAAGGAAATCGCTCAAGTAATGCGATAGGGGGTAAAAGTTCTTTGATATTTTTAATACGAACGTCGTCGGTTTGCTCAAACATATTTTTTCTCTTTATACTGCGAATAATTGCTACTCAATATTTACGTCTAGACACCTAGATGATTAGCCTCTTGGCTAATTTATCAGTGTTATCACGCTAATAGCAACATAAAATACGAAAAAGACGGTATAATAAAATCATCTTACATCAGAGCAAGATAAATACGCTTATTGTAGAAAACTCTGGTCGTATTTTTCATCAAACACATTCATCTAGGTTGCCAATAACTATGACGCATTCTCAGCTACCATTAATTGATTTACACCGACATTTAGACGGTAATATTCGCCCTAAAACTATTTGGGCATTAGCACAACAACATCACATCGTTTTGCCTGAAACTGACTTTGAAGCCTTTATTCCACATGTGCAAGTACAAGGCAGTGAAAACGATTTATTAGCTTTTCTCAGTAAACTTGATTGGGGCGTTGCTGTCCTTAAAACCTTAGATGGCTGTAAGCGCATAGCGTTTGAAAACGTTGAAGATGCCTTTAACGCCGGTATTCATTATGCAGAATTGCGTTTTTCACCCTATTACATGGCCATGAATAATAATCTTGTGGTTGCTGATGTTGTTGCAGCGGTTATTGATGGCGTTAACGCAGCATGTAAGTTATACGACGTAAAAATTAACCTTATTGGCATTTTAAGTCGAACCTTTGGTGTAGAAAAGTGCCAAGCAGAGTTAGACGCCCTGCTTACTCATAAGCAACATTTAATTGCGGTTGATTTAGCCGGAGATGAATACAACTTTCCAGGTGAAATGTTTGTTGATCATTTTAATCAAGTACAAAAAGCACAATTAAATGCCACTATCCATGCGGGTGAAGCAGCCGGGCCTGAGAGTATTTGGCAAGCAATAAACCAATTGCATGCTAAGCGCATTGGTCATGGTGTTGCGTGTCATCGCGACGAGAAGCTTATGGATTATATGGTAAAACATGATATTGCCATTGAGTCTTGTTTAACTTCAAACTATCAAACCGGTACCATTAAAGATTTAAGTCAACATCCCATTAAAGACTTTCTAGCCCGTGGATTATTGGTTTGTTTAAATACTGACGACCCTGCGGTACAAGGTATTGAGCTAAAAAATGAATATGAACTTGCTCGTAATACCCTAGGTTTTGATGATAACGATATCAAGCAGCTGCAAGAAAACTCGCTGAAAGCGAGCTTTTTATCAGACAGTGAGAAATCAGCGTTAAAGCAAAAAGTGTTGAATAATAACTCAAATTCATTGTTGTAATTGTTGATCTTAAGTTAAAATAATTAATTAACAATCAACTAGGAGAACACGTGTACGAAGTTATTATCGCGACAATAACAGGTATTGTTGTGGGCTTGATATTTTCATTACTGAAATTACCCATACCTGCACCCCCTGTTTTATCGGGTATTGCCGGAATTTTTGGCATTTATTTAGGCGGCATCGGTTATCACTGGATCATCGAACGCTTTTTCAGTTAGAATTCCACTTTAAATATTTAAAAGACATATCAGTAAAACATCCTTGATAGCGGCTGAATTGATACCATATATCAGCAATGGCTAAAAACTTACTGTGATTGAAACACCACTAACAAAGGTTAACTCTCATGGCAACAGCACATATAGAAGCAAACGCAGGTGATTTCGCTAAAACGGTACTTATGCCAGGCGACCCACTACGCGCAAAATATATAGCAGAAAATTTTCTTGATGATGCAAAATGTGTCACCCGTGTACGCAACATGTTTGGCTACACGGGTACTTATAAAGGCAAACCCGTTTCAGTGATGGGCTCAGGAATGGGTATACCATCTATTTCAATCTACGCGACAGAATTGTATAAAGACTATGGCGTTGAAAGTATTATTCGCATTGGCTCTTGTGGCGCAGTTCGTGATGATATAAAACTACGCGACATCATTGTTGGTATGGCCGCAAGCACAGACTCAAATGTTAATCGTTCACGTTTAAATGGCTGTGATTTCGCCGTTACCGCTGACTTTGAGTTATTACATAACGTGGTAAAAACAGCGGAAAAAACTGGTAAAAAAATTCGTGTAGGTAATATTTTTACCTCTGATTTATTTTACACACCGAACCCAGAAATGTTTGCCTTAATGGAAAAGTACGGTATTTTAGCTGTTGAGATGGAAGCTGCAGGTTTATACGGTGTTGCTGCTGAGTATGGTAAAAAAGCACTGACGGTATTAACCGTGAGCGATCATATTAAAACTGGTGAGCAAACCACAGCTGATGAACGTGAAACAACTTTCAAAGATATGATGGAATTGACCCTAGATAGCTTGTTGTAAAGATTAAGCTAGACAGTAAAAAGCCAGTCAATAGACTGGCTTTTTACTGTCACCTTTAGCACTATATTATCTAATCTTAATTATTCCACTGCTCGTGCATAATTATCAATCATTACAACTTAATCCTGCCTTTATTAAGCTCTAATGTGTGCTGACCTATACCTTTAACATGGCTTAAATCACCAAGAGATTTAAATTCACCCTTTAACTCTCGATAAGCGATGATTGCTTTTGCTCGTTTTTCTCCCACACCTTTTAATAACGCTAAAGTTTCAATATCCGCTTTATTAATATCAATAACTTGTATTTCTTGAGATGAAATAACGGCTGGCGTTTCGTTGAAGCCTTCCGCTTGAAGTGACAATGACATTACCGTAAATAAGATAACAAGAGAATAACAGATATGCTTTTTCATAAGACCTTCCTTCTAATAAAATGAATTTCCATATAAATGAATTATCATAAATAATAATTCACCTTATTAGGTTTAGAAGTCTTATCGTTATTTGTCAAATAGATAGGGTGATAAATACAAGTTAATAGTTAAAACTAACTAATTGATTGGTTAATTTCTTGTAATACAGCCTGTGGATTTTCAGCTTGAGTGATCGGTCGACCAATCACTAAATAGTCTACGCCAACATCTATTGCTTGTTGAGGTGTCATAATACGTTTTTGATCATCGGCATTGCTCCCTGCTGGGCGTATACCTGGTGTGACTAGTTTAAAGTCTTTACCTAATAATTGCTTTAGTGATTCGGCTTCCATTGCTGAACAAACAACACCGTCTAAACCGGCTTTTTTAGTTAACGACGCTAGATCCAGTACATGTTCAGCCGGTGACTTAGTAATACCTATTCCAGCAAGATCTTCTGGCCCCATACTGGTTAAAACCGTAACCGCAATCAATAAAGGTGCCTTATCTCCATAGGGCAATAAAGCCGCTTTGGCTTTTTCCATCATTTTAAGACCACCAGAAGCGTGTACATTAACCATCCAAACCCCTAAATCAGCAGCGGCTACAACTGCTTTCGCAACAGTATTAGGGATATCATGAAATTTTAAATCAAGAAACACGTCAAAATCGCGCTGAACAAGTTCTTTAACAAAATCAGGGCCAAAATGAGTAAACATTTCTTTGCCTACTTTTAATCGACAATCACTCGGCTGAATTTTATCTACAAAAGATAATGCCTCATCTTTGTTATCAAAATCTAACGCCACAACGACTTTTGCATTTCTCATGCTGTTTTCCTTACTAAGTAAATATTGTTAATTATTATGTTTTGTCATTTGCATCAGCAAGTCAAAAATTTTAGGCTTGATCTGCTAACACTGTAAAATTGGAGTACTAGAGTGTGGCATTACTCGCCATCTAAACCCCGTATAGGTTTAAGTTGCTCCCAATCATGGCATGAAGGACATGACCAATAATGGGTGCTAGAATTAAAACCACAACTTCTACAACTATAGCGGTGCTTAACATTTAGATAGGCTGAAACAAGCTCACGGATCACTTCAAGATTTTCAGAGGTATTTTCAGACTCGCCATCATTCATTTGCATTTTCACAAAATACTTGAAACCACGGATAGTGGGTCGGCGATTTAATGCTGTTAAGATAAATTTTTTCGCCTGATTAACACCCTTAACTTGCTCTATATGTGATAAATATTTGATAAGCGCTGATGTGGCACCCGTTTCTTCATAAACCTTTCTGATAAATTGGAAAAACTCTTCTTCAGCATCAAGTGCTTGATAACAAATAAACATTTTATCTATTACATCGGGAAAAAATTCTTTATCTTGCTCATAAATAGCCTTATAACATTGGCAGGCTTCATTATATTGCTGATGATTTTCATATATTTGTGCCATCAACCAATTTGCTCGAGATGAATTAGGATCATGACTTAATGCATTATCTAATAGCTCAATGACTTCAATAAATTCATCTTTTTCTAATGCCAAAGTAGCAAGTTCACAATAGAAATTAGCTAAGGTATGTAAGAGTTTTGTGTCACGAGTTTTTGCGATGGCTTTTTTAAGCGCAATACCTTGTTGCCAATCTTTTGTTGATTGATAAATCTTCATTAAGGAGCTTAGCGATTTCAAACCATAAATTTTTGATTTTAGTAATTTATGAAACATCGCTTCAGCGCGATCATATAATCCGGCGCTAAGAAAGTCTTTTGCTAATTCAAATACCGCTTGCTGTTTAGCACTATTAGGTAAGTGTTTTTGGCGCACTAAATGCTCATGCACTTTCAGTGCTCTATCAAGCTCACCGCGACGTCTAAATAAATTTGCCATGGCAAAGTGAGCTTCTACGGTATCATCTTCAACTTTTAACGCTTCAAGTAGATAATCAATCGCTTTATCTTGTTGATTCGAAAATAAATAATTTAATCCAGTAGAATATTTAATTGAAAGTTCTTGTGTAGCTGAATGGTCGTTTTGTTTAACGCTATTGCGTCCCATAAACCAACCATAGCCCATAGCAACTGGTAACAATAAGAATAATAATCCTAGCATACTAAGACTTCTTCTCCGTATTCAGTTGATTATTTTTGCTGCTCTTTATCATGCCAAGCAGCTTCCAAAACAAAGCAAATAACAATCCTAACACAAAACCTATTGAGGTAAATAAACTGACGGCTGCAGCAACTGAAAGATTAGTTTTTGCAATCAAATAATTTAAGGTCAGTACTTGATCATTTTGACTACCAAAAACAAATGCAATGGCAAGTAAGATAAGAAAAAGAATAACAGTAATATAAAGGCGCATAATAGTTCGTCCAAAACAACACAAAAAAAAGGCATGCTGATAGCATGCCGTTTAGTCATAAATTCTGCAATTACGCGATTGAAAGATTTACTCTTTCACGTAATTCTTTACCAGGTTTAAAATGTGGAACATATTTTCCGTCAAGCTCGACAGACTCGCCAGTTTTTGGGTTCCGTCCCACACGAGGAGCGCGATAATGCAACGAAAAGCTGCCAAAACCTCTAATTTCAATACGCTCACCTTTTGACAAAGTGTGCGCCATCATTTCAAGAATTTCTTTAATAGCTTGTTCTACATCTTTCGCAGCTAAATGATTTAATTTATCTGCTAATCTTTCAATGAGTTCTGACTTGGTCATGTGACCTCCAGTGTTCACTATAGCTTCGCGCCATCGGATTTAAACAATAAAGAAGAACTACTTTAATGTAGTTCTTCTTCTCTTGGTATAGCTAGGAATTATATCTTAGCGTTTTTAAACGCTTCAGCCATTGCACTAAGACCAGATTCTTCTTCTGGTGCTTGGTTCAATGTATCCATAGCTTCACGCTCGTCTGCTTGATCTTTAGCTTTGATTGATAAGCTGATAGTGCGGTTCTTACGATCAACACCAACAAACTTAGTTTCAACGCTGTCATCTACAGATAATTCAGTAGTCGCATCTTCGATACGTTCACGTGAAATATCAGCAACACGAAGGTAACCTTCAACGCCTTCGGCTAATTCAATTTTAGCGCCTTTAGCGTCTACTTCAATAACCTTACCTGTAACAATAGCACCTTTTTTGTTATCTGCAAGATATTGATTAAACGGGTCATCTTCAGTTTGTTTAACACCTAAAGAGATGCGTTCACGTTCTGGATCAACCTGTAATACTACCGCTGAAATCTCATCACCTTTCTTGTATTCACGAACAGCTTCTTCACCGCCAGCCCATGAAATATCAGATAAGTGAACAAGACCATCAATGCCGCCGTCAAGACCAATAAAGATACCAAAGTCAGTAATTGACTTGATCTTACCTGATACTTTGTCGCCTTTGTTGAAGTTCTTAGCAAACTCTTCCCAAGGGTTCGGGATACATTGTTTAAGGCCAAGAGAAATACGACGACGTTCTTCGTCAATTTCAAGCACCATAACTTCAACTGTATCACCTAAGTTAACAACTTTAGATGGGTGGATATTTTTGTTAGTCCAATCCATTTCAGAAACGTGAACTAGACCTTCAACGCCTTCTTGAATCTCAACAAAACAACCGTAGTCAGTTAAGTTAGTTACGCGACCTGTAAGCTTAGCGCCTTCAGGGTAACGCTTAGCGATAGCAACCCATGGATCTTCGCCTAACTGCTTCATACCTAGAGATACACGAGTACGCTCACGATCGAATTTCAATACTTTAACTTGAATTTCATCACCAACATTTACGATTTCACTTGGGTGCTTAACACGTTTCCAAGCCATATCTGTGATGTGAAGTAGGCCGTCAATGCCGCCTAGGTCTACGAATGCGCCGTAGTCAGTAAGATTCTTAACAATACCTTTAACTTCAATGCCTTCAGCAAGAGAAGCTAATAGTTCATCACGTTCAACACTGCTTTCTGATTCGATAACAGCACGACGAGATACAACTACGTTATTACGCTTTTGATCAAGCTTAATAACTTTAAATTCTAAATCTTTACCTTCAAGATGAGTAGTGTCACGAATAGGACGTACGTCTACTAGTGAACCAGGTAAGAAAGCACGGATATTGCTAACTTCAACTGTGAAGCCACCTTTAACTTTACCGTTGATAACACCGATAATAGTTTCTTTTTCTTCATATGCTTTTTCAAGCACTTGCCATGCTTCATGACGTTTAGCGTCATCACGAGAAAGAATAGTCTCACCGAAACCATCATCTGTAGCTTTAAGCGATACATCAACTTCATCACCAACAGAGACTTCTACTTCGCCTGTAAGGCTTTTGAATTGGTCGATTGAAATAACAGATTCAGATTTTAAGCCAGCGTCAACTAAAACGTTGTCTTTTGTGATGGCGACTACAGTCCCTTTGATAATAGAACCAGGACGTGTTTCGATCGTTTTTAAGCTTTCTTCAAATAGTTGTGCAAAATTTTCAGTCATAACTTGTATATAAACTCAGTTATTAATCCAGTCAACGTCATTGTTTCATGGGGTAATTAAATAGTTGCCCAGTGCATCCTTACAGTAGGCGATAGGTTAATGTTCAGTTTGCATTAATCTTTCATTGCTAAATGAGAGGATTTTACTAACCACCTCTTCAATAGAAAGTTCAGTAGAATCAATAATTAACGCACCTTCTGCAGCAACAAGCGGCGCCACCTTGCGGTTTTGATCTCGCTCGTCTCTCAGACGTATGTCATCCAAAAGGCGCGTTATTTTAACATCAAAGCCCTTTTCTTTCAACTGATTAAATCTTCTTTGCGCCCTTTCTTCAGCGCTGGCAGTCAAAAAAACTTTAACTGGCGCATCAACAAACACTATAGTGCCCATGTCACGACCATCAGCAACTAAACCAGGTCCAACTTTAAAAGCACGCTGGCGTCGCAGTAAAGCTTCACGTACGCGAGGAAACGCAGCAACTTTCGATGCTAGAGCGCCTATTTCTTCGGTACGAATGGCGTTAGATACATCTTCGCCTTCCAAAATGACTTTACCTTCACCTTCATTACAGGTTTGAAACTGTACATCAAGATTCGCTGCTACAGGTAATAAGGACTGCTCGTCTTCTACGCTAATATTATGGTGCTGAGCTGCTACGGCCAATACACGATAAATGGCGCCACTATCTAATAAGTGCCAACCTAGTTGCTCAGCGAGAATACGCGCAACGGTACCTTTACCCGCACCACTTGGTCCATCAATTGTAATTACAGGGATTTGTTGGTTCATTCAATTCTTCCTAGCTGACTTTTTTCTAACACAATAAGGTGTTAGTTACTTGGGATTAACGTCAATCCTACTTGGTTTGCTAATGCAACAAAATTTGGAAACGAGGTCGCCACATTGTCACACTCTAAAATTGTTATTTCACCTGTAGCTCTTAGAGAGCTAATAGCAAATGACATAGCGATACGATGATCGTCATGACTTTCAACCGTACCTGAAGTTAGCTGGCCACCAGTAATATCGATACCATCAGGGTAAACGGTACAATCAATACCTAGCTCAACTAAGCCATCTGCCATTGCTTGAATACGGTCACTTTCTTTAACACGTAATTCTTCAGCACCTCTTAATCGTGTCATACCCGTTGCACATGCCGCAGCAATAAATATTGCTGGAAATTCATCTATAGCAAGTGGAACATCACGTTCATCAATATCGATACCTTTAAGCGGCGAAGATGATACCACAAGATCGGCAACAGGTTCACCTCCCGCTAACCGTTCATTTGTAACAAGTATTTCTCCATTCATTTGCTGTAAAATATTAATGGCACCTATGCGTGTGGGATTCATCCCAACATTACGAATAGTTATTTGTCCTTCTTTGGCAATTAAGCCCGCGACCATAAAGAAAGTAGCGGAAGATATGTCGCCCGGCACTTGAATATCACAGGCGGTTAACTTGTGACCACCTTCAATGGATATTTTCTTACCTTGTTCAGTTTCTATCGACTTAACCGGATAACCAAATGCCGTTAACATGCGTTCTGTATGATCGCGCGTAATGCCAGGCTCAGTCACAGATGTTGTGCCATCTGCGTACATACCAGCCAATAACACACAAGATTTTACTTGTGCACTGGCCATGGGTAATAAATAGTCAATCGCATTAAGTTTTTCATCTGCGGCTAAACCACTACACACAACTGGGGGCGTGCCGTCACTAGCGGCGGTAATATTAGCCCCCATAAGTTGTAAGGGTGTGATCACTCGCCCCATTGGACGTTTGTTTAAAGAATTATCGCCAGCCATACGAGTTTCAAACCGTTGGCCTGCTAAAATACCTGAAAGTAGTCTAATGGATGTGCCTGAGTTACCAATATCTAATAGTCCATCTGGTTTGGTTAAACCATGTAAACCTTTACCCTGAACGGTAACATTGTGTTCGCTATCTGGGCCTTCAATTTCAATGCCCATAGCTTTAAATGTATTCATCGTTGCCAAGCAATCTTGACCCGGTAAAAAACCACTAATATGCGTGGTACCTTCAGCAAGCGCGCCAAACATTATAGAGCGATGAGAACAGGACTTATCACCCGGTACTAAAATATCTCCGCTGACTTTATGGCCAGGTTTAGCCGTTATTGTTAAGGTACTATTTTTTTTAATTTCTAGGTTTGACATTATGATTCCAGTTAAATCTTTCCTTTACGGAAACTTCCCGCTTAACCTAGGCCATTGCTTCACTAGGCTGCTATATTCATTATATTATTGAATGTTGACACTTAATGCTGTTGAGCAAAGCTGTCCATAAAATTAATCAATGCTTGCACGCCTTCTATTGGCATAGCGTTATATATACTCGCTCGCATTCCACCAACCATGCGGTGGCCTTTCAGGGCAGTTAAACCCTGAGCTTCAGCTTGTTTTACAAATTCAGCAGATAAGCTGTCATCCGTTAACCAAAAAGGTATATTCATCAAACTTCTATTTTCTGGCACTATTGAGTTTTTGTAAAAAGTACTTTGATCAATATATTGATAAAGTAACTGCGCTTTATGGTGATTAATTTCAGCAATGGCACTAACGCCGCCTTTAGCTAATAACCAGTCAAAAACAAGACCCGCTAAATACCAAGCATAAGTGGGTGGTGTGTTATACATTGAGCCATTTTTAGCCTGTATCTCATAGTTCAAAATTGATGGGGTGTCTAAATGCGCCTTACCCAATAAATCTTCACGTACGATAACTATAGTTAAACCCGACGGGCCAATAT
The DNA here is from genome assembly GCF_014077065.1 of Colwellia sp. MB3u-4. NCBI lineage: Bacteria > Pseudomonadati > Pseudomonadota > Gammaproteobacteria > Alteromonadales > Colwelliaceae > Colwellia > Colwellia sp. MB3u-4. The sequence continues at coordinate 57,810 of NZ_JACGVE010000078.1, forward strand.
TTTTTTGCGCACCGGCATAAATCAAGCCAAATTTGCTGACGTCAAATTCACGTGACAAAATAGTTGACGACATATCAGCAACCAAGGGGATATTACCGGTATTTGGCACCTCGAAAATCTCGATGCCGTCTACTGTTTCATTGGGGCAATAATGCACATAGGCGGCATCTGGGCTAATGGGCCATTCGCTACTGGGTTTAATACGTTGAACGCCATCAATATGTTCTATGGCATTGAACACATTAATATTGCCGTAATGACTGGCTTCTTCTGCCGCTAATTTAGACCAAGAGCCACTGACGATATAATCTGCTTTTTTAGTCTCACCCAACAAGTTTAAGGCAACAGCAGAAAACTGACCACGACCTCCACCATGACAAAAAAGCACTTTATAATTTTCAGGAATAGCCATCAGCTTACGTAAATTTGCTTCAGCTTGTCCTGCAACAACAAGAAACTCTTTACTTCTATGGCTCAGTTCCATCACAGAGCTACCGGTATCGGCAAAATTTAAAAATTCACTCTGCGCTTTGTTCATTACATCGACAGGTAACATCGCAGGACCTGCGCAAAAATTGTAAACACTAGACATTTAACACTACACCCTTATTTATTAAACTTATTAAATTAGTATTGGCCTGACATTAGGTCATCAATAGCAAGTTATTCTATTATCTCACGATATTATACCAGTTCCATCAAATTTGTGATCTTGTTGTGCGCAGGAAAACAAATCAAGGCACAGGTTTATTGTTCCAAACTAAACCTAAGTACTCACCTTTATATGAACAACACAGCCTTGGGCTATTGTAACGAGCAAAAGTGGGCAATAACTTAATGGCATGGGTATTTTACCCAATTAGTTACTTATTCATTTTTAATGATGAAAATGAATAAGTAACTGGCTTAATTAATCAAATTGGTATGATAACCACTGTAAAAATTCACATGAAATTTAACCGCTACTAGCATACCTGTTTGGTACGTAGCATCAATTCAAAAATAGAATTTGATATAACCATTATCAAGCTAATTAAATGGCTAAATTTTACGCATAAAAAAAGGCGGTTATAACCGCCTTTTTATAAATTAACGACAGTTACTCTGGCGTATCGTCATTATTGAGTGTTGGCTCATCGCCTTCACTTTCGCTCTCTATATCAATATCAGTTTCAGGCGCGTTTACTTGCTCACCCTCTATAACTTGAATTGGCACTAGCTCGCCATCCTCGTTTTCTTCAAATACTTCAACTTCTGCTATTTCATCGATACGTTGTAAGGCAACAACATGCTCACCTTCCATGGTACGAATGATACGAACACCTTGAGTATTACGACCAATAACACTAACTTCACTAACACGAGTACGCACTAGGGTACCATTATCTGTGATCAGCATGATTTCGTCTTGTTCTTCAACTTGTACCGCGCCAACAACAGGGCCGTTGCGTTCACTGACTTTAATTGAAACAACACCTTTGGTTGCACGACTCTTCGCAGGATACTCATCTAATGCCGTACGCTTACCGTAGCCATTTTCAGTAATGGTCATGATCGGACCATCATTGGTAGGTACAATTAAAGAAACGACTTTTTGTTCACCCTCTAACTTGATACCACGAACACCAGTACCTGTACGACCAATAGGTTTTAATGCCCATTGCTCTAGACCTGTTTCAGGATCAATTTTTATTTCGCCTGTTTCACTGTCACGTCTTTTTTCATTAAAACGAACCACTTTACCAGCGTCAGAGAACAACATAATGTCGTTAGTTCCGTCAGTAATAGCAACACCAATGAGAGTATCATCATCACGTAAATTCAGCGCAATAATACCATTAGCACGTTGATTTTTATAAGCGGTCAAAGCGGTTTTCTTCACCGTACCTGACGCTGTTGCCATAATGATGTATTTATCTTCTTCGTATTCGCGTACAGGTAAAATAGCCGTAATACGTTCACCTTTATCAAGCGGTAAAATATTAACGATTGGACGACCACGAGCGGTACGACTTGCTAATGGCAACTGGTATACTTTTAACCAATAAAGTTTACCGCGGTCAGAGAAACATAAAATGGTGTCATGTGTGTTGGCAATCAGTAAACGTTCAATGAAGTCTTCTTCTTTCATTTTCGTTGCTGCTTTACCTTTACCGCCGCGACGTTGCGCTTGATAATCACTTAATATTTGATACTTAACATAACCTTCATGAGAAAGCGTTACCACCACATCTTCTTCGGTGATTAAATCTTCCATAGATAAGTCATGTGAGGCATTCGTAATTTCAGTGCGACGTTCATCACCAAATTCATCACGAATCGCTTCAAGCTCTTCACGAATAACTTCCATTAAGCGAGCAGGTGTTGCCAAGATATAAAGTAATTCAGCAATTACATCTAATAATACCTTATATTCACTTAAAATTTTCTCGTGCTCTAAACCCGTTAACTTATGTAAACGTAAGTCAAGTATCGCCTGTGCTTGTGGTGGCGTTAAAAAATATTGTCCATCACGAATACCAAACTCTTCTTCAACCCACTCAGGACGTGCAGCGTCATCACCGGCAGCAGCTAACATGTCAGCCACAAGACCTAAGTCCCAGCCACAAGCTAATAATTGTTCTTTTGCTTCGCCTGGTGTTGGTGATTTTTTAATTAATGCGATAATGGGGTCGATGTTAGAAAGTGCAATCGACAAACCTTCCAATAAATGTGCGCGTTCTCGTGCTTTGCGCAATTCAAAGATAGTTCGGCGTGTGACCACTTCACGACGGTGTAAAACAAAGGCATCAATCATTTCACGCAGGTTAAATAGTTTAGGTTGACCGTTGGTCAATGCCACCATATTTAAACCAAATGAAACTTGCATTTGAGTAAGCTTATATAAGTTATTTAAGATAACTTCGCCCACTTCACCACGTTTCACTTCTATTACCATACGCATGCCGTCTTTATCAGACTCATCACGTAAAGCAGAAATACCTTCTAAACGTTTTTCTTTCACCAAGTCGGCCATTTTTTCAATCAAACGGGCCTTGTTAACTTGGTAAGGTAATTCGTAGACAACAATGGTTTCTTTACCCGACTTTTCATCAACTTCGATTCTAGCTCGAGCACGAATTTTAATTTTACCACGGCCAGTAAGATAAGCTTCTTGAATGCCCGCTCGACCACTGATAATACCCGCTGTTGGAAAGTCTGGACCGGGAATATATTCTAATAATTCTTCAAAGCTAATATCGTCATTTTCTATAACAGCTAAACAACCATTAATAACTTCAGTTAAGTTATGAGGAGGAATATTAGTTGCCATACCTACTGCGATACCTGAGGTACCATTGACCAGTAGGTTAGGAATGCGCGTTGGCATTACCGCTGGTATCATTTCTGTGCCATCGTAGTTGGCAACGTAATCAACAGTTTCCTTGTCTAAATCAGCCAAAATAGAATGAGCGATTTTCGACATTCTAATTTCGGTATAACGCATAGCCGCTGCTGAATCACCATCAACAGAACCAAAGTTACCTTGGCCATCAACAAGCATGTAGCGTAATGAAAATGACTGCGCCATTCGAACAATAGTGTCATAAACAGCAGTATCACCATGTGGATGATACTTACCGATAACATCACCAACAACACGTGCTGATTTTTTATACGGCTTGTTAAAGTCGTTACCCAACACGTTCATCGCAAAAAGTACGCGACGATGCACTGGCTTTAAGCCATCACGTACATCTGGTAATGCACGACCTACGATTACACTCATCGCGTAATCTAAATAGGAGCTTTTTAGCTCGTCCTCAATATTGACAGGAGCAATATTATTCGCCAAATCGGTCATAAATTGATGGTATCCCTTAACGTAAATCTAATTCAGAAAATTTCGAAATTATTATATTTATAATTAACACAGCATACTAGCATAAATATTTGTCATGCCCTACCGCTTTGTATGGCTTAATCTTGCCGTTAAAAAGGTAAAGTTTCAAGTAAATGCTCGATATTAACCACAACAATAATATGGATTTGATTTTAGAGGTATTTATCAGCTAAATTCAAGCGCCTATACCTAAAAATATTAGCGCTTATTAGGGTGTTAAACATATCTCATATTCAAGCACTTATTTTACCATCATTGTCATTGATATACCTACGACCTGATTGAGAAAAAACAAAGCAATGTGCTACTAGCAATTAGATTACAAATAAAAAATCACCTTTTTTGCTGTCGATTTAAGGTCAATCAACTTTCACACTAGGCTTGCAGTAATTATTGCTTTAGAATCGATAATATTAAAAGACCAACAACGATGGTAGTTATGTCTAATCCTTTAAACGTTAATCCAGACGAAATCGCTAAATTTGAACAAGTTGCTAGCCAATGGTGGGAACTTGATGGTGATTTTAAGCCTCTACACCAAATTAATCCTTTGCGCCGACAGTTTATTTGCCAGCATGTCGGCGATATTTCTGCAAAAAAAATAATTGATGTCGGCTGTGGTGGTGGTATTTTAGCAGAAAGCCTTGCGCAACTTGGTGCTGATGTTACTGGCATTGATATGGGACAAGCGCCCTTAAATGTTGCCAAGCTGCATGCTTTAGAAGCCGGTGTTAGTGTCGACTATCAAAAAATAACCGCCGAAGAAAAAGCCCAACAACAGCCACAACACTACGATGTCGTTACTTGTATGGAAATGCTCGAACATGTGCCTGATCCCGAATCTATTATAAAGGCTTGTGCTCAAATGGTTAAACCCGGTGGCTTTGTTTTTTTCTCTACCCTGAATAAGTCATTAAAAGCCTATTTATTGGCGATAGTCGTAGCAGAGAAGATTTTGAAGCTTGTGCCTAATGGCACTCATGACCACAAGAGTTTTATTCGCCCATCAACATTAATAGCATGGGCTGAGTCGTATGAGCTAAAATGCATCGATGCCGCCGGTATTCACTATAATCCGTTGACTGAAAATCATAAGTTAAACTCATCACTTGATGTCAACTATATTCTTTGCTGTCAACGCGTTTAGCTGTGCTAGCTTAACGCTGAAACTGCCGTTTAAAATAGCATGGGTGCAAATTAACGCGTTAATAAAATTTTATTTTCGCCGCTACCCCGCCGATAAAAATAATTATAACGAAATAGAGCGATATTATGTCAACTCCCCATCATTCCACTGTGCAACTTGCCAGTGTACTTTTTGATTTAGACGGCACACTATTAGATACCGCTGATGATTTAGGCGCGGCATTAAATCATGTTTTAAGCCATTACAATAAGCCCACTGTCGCCGCAAAAGATTATCGCCCTATTGCTTCAGACGGTGCTTTAGGATTACTAAACCTAGGTTTTGGCTCAGCCATTAAACAATATGACTATGAAGTTTTACGTCAACAATTTCTCCATTACTATCAAGAAAATATTGCTGAGCATACCTGCCTGTATCCAGGCGTTGCTCAATTACTGAAAAAATTAGAAACCAACAATATACCTTGGGGTATTATCACCAATAAACCTGAGGGCTTAACAAAACTGCTTTTACCTTATTACTCTGAGTTGGCAAACTGTGCTGTTATGGTCGGGGGTGACACCTTAACTAAACGAAAGCCTGATCCTGAGCCAATATTACACGCTTGTCAGCAAATTAATGTTGATAATAAGCAGTGTTTTTATGTTGGCGATGCTCTACGTGATATCCAAGCCGGTAATCGCGCTGAAATGACTACGTTCGTGGCTAAATGGGGATATATTCTTAGCAACGAAAATTGTCAAACTTGGCAAGCAGATCATATCATCGCTACACCATTAGACCTACTCAGCTTTATTAACTGATACTGAATTATTAACCGATACTGAATGATAAGCTGCACTACTTTGTTAGTTTCAGTGCAGCTTTACTTTGCTGATGACATTAAGCGATTAACCGGTTTTACTGACAGTAAATCTAGCCTAATACCAAATGAGTATAAATATTAAAAACAGCACGCTTTCGTGGCTAATCCCTCCTCCTTATTCACTAGCGTTTTAATTAATAGCATCAAAATATCATCTATTAGCGTTGATAAAATAATCATTCGTCAATTAATGCGCCCAAGAATCAACCAAAAATATAAGCCATTGAATATTAAGGTTTATATTTTTAATATTCTCTTTAGTCATATAAACTCTAAAAAATAACTTAAAATAATTTAGGGCTAAAAAAAAATTAAAATAACCGTTGCGTTTTAGAAAAATCAAAATTGAAAAGAGCTACTAAGTTAGTTGTTACTAACAGAACTTTCACTGTCAAAAAAGCAACCAATATTCGACAACTTTTATTCTTGCAATATCACACAAACCGCACTATCTTGTGATTAGTTTCTTAAAAACCCCAAGATATAGTGCATTTTTCATTCAAAGGTATTTTGAATGAAATACAATTTACCTTGTGTAAATATCATCTTGAGGCAATTAACATTATATCCATCTATTTTGGGTATTTATAACAACAAACAGATTTACAGGTACTGCATGACTAACAAACTTTTTGTCACAAAACGCAATGGTTCAAAAGAACTCATAGACTTAGAAAAAATCCATAAAGTAATTGCTTGGGCTGCTGAAGACCTAGACAATGTCTCGGTCTCTCAAGTTGAGCTGAAGTCTCATATTCAGTTCTATGATGGTATTAAAACGTCTGACATTCATGAAACTATTATTAAAGCAGCGGCTGATTTGATCTCAGAAGAAACACCTGATTATCAATATTTATCAGCGCGCTTAGCTATATTCCATTTGCGCAAAAAAGCATACGGTCAGTTTGAGCCACCTCAGCTTTACCCACATGTCGTACAACTAGTAGAGGCAGGTAAATACGATCAGCATTTATTAATTGATTACACTGCTGACGAATTTGAACAGTTAGAAAGCTTTATGGACCACGGCCGTGATTTAAATTTCAGTTACGCAGCCGTAAAGCAGTTAGAAGGTAAATACCTAGTACAGAATCGTGTCACCGGTGAAATTTATGAAAGTGCACAATTTCTTTATATTTTAGTCGCAGCTTGTTTGTTCGCTAAATACCCGAAAGAAACGCGCTTAGATTATGTTAAAGGTTTTTATGATGCTATCTCTACCTTTAAAATTTCGTTGCCAACACCTATTATGGCCGGTGTACGTACCCCAACTCGTCAATTCTCATCATGTGTATTGATTGAGTGTGGCGATAGTTTAGATTCAATCAATGCTACCTCAAGTTCCATTGTTAAGTATGTTTCTCAACGTGCTGGTATTGGTATCAATGCTGGTCGTATTCGCGCATTAGGCAGCACGATTCGCAATGGCGAAGCATTTCATACCGGTTGTATTCCATTTTATAAGCACTTTCAAACCGCTGTGAAAAGTTGTTCACAAGGTGGTGTTCGTGGTGGTGCAGCGACCCTGTTCTATCCACTTTGGCATTTAGAAGTTGAAAGTTTACTCGTACTTAAAAATAACCGTGGTGTTGAAGAAAACCGCGTTCGTCATTTAGATTACGGCGTACAATTTAATAAATTGATGTACCAACGTTTGATCAAAGGTCAATCTATTACTTTGTTTAGCCCAAGTGATGTACCTGGTTTATACGATGCATTCTTTGAAGATCAAGAAAAATTTGAAGCGCTTTATGTTCAATACGAAGCTGATGATTCAATTCGTAAAAAATGTATTAAAGCGATAGAACTGTTCACTTTATTTGCTCAAGAACGCGCCAGTACAGGACGTATTTATTTACAAAACGTTGATCACTGTAATACACATTCTCCATTTGACCCCACTGTGGCACCAATTCGTCAAAGTAATTTATGTCTAGAAATTGCCTTACCCACCAAGCCGATGGAAGATGTTAATGATCCCAATGGTGAAATTGCCCTATGTACATTATCAGCGTTTAACTTAGGTGCTATTAAAAGCCTTGACGAATTTGATGGTCTAGCTGACTTAGCCGTACGTGCTTTAGATAGCTTGTTAGATTATCAAGATTACCCAGTTCCGGCAGCACATACCGCCACTATGGGGCGTCGTACATTAGGTATAGGTGTGATTAACTACGCTTATTACTTAGCAAAAAATGGGGTTTACTACTCAAACGGTAGTGCCAATAACTTAACTCATCGTACTTTTGAAGCGATTCAATACTACTTGCTAAAAGCGTCAAATCAGTTAGCTATTGAACGAGGTGCTTGCCCTAAATTTAATGAAACGCGTTTATCTCAAGGTATATTACCTATCGATACTTACAAAAAAGAAATCGATAATGTTACCGCTGAACCCTTACATTTAGACTGGGAGTCGTTGCGCGCTAGTATTAAAAAACATGGCGTTAGAAACTCAACCGTATCAGCATTAATGCCGTCTGAAACCTCATCACAAATCTCTAATGCAACTAATGGCATTGAACCGCCTCGGGGTTTAATCAGTATTAAGGCCAGTAAAGATGGTGTTTTAAAGCAAGTTGTACCTGAATATGAAAAATTAAAAGATAATTATGAACTTCTTTGGAACATTCCAAGTAATGAAGGGTATCTACAATTAGTTGGCATTATGCAAAAGTTTATCGATCAAACTATTTCAGCTAATACCAACTACGACCCTTCTCGTTTTGAAGGTGGCAAAGTGCCAATTAAACAAGTATTAAAAGATATTTTAACCGCCTACAAGCTTGGTATTAAGACGATGTATTATCACAACACACGTGATGGTGCTGACGACAACCTAATAGAAGCTGAAGACGATTGTGCCGGCGGCGCATGTAAGATATAAAGCACCACCAGAGGAGAACACCTAGTTTTCCTCTTTTTTTGCCAATTTATATATCTGGCATAAAAACTAATAAAAATCAGCTTAATTACTATTAAAAGATGAAATATCGCGCCTCAAACGGCGCTATTTCTAGGAGATATAAATGTCGTACACTACGTTTAACCAAACAGCTAACAATGCCTTGTTAGAGCCAATGTTTTTGGGAAACAGTGTTAATATTGCACGATACGATCAACAACGTTTTATGGCGTTTGAAAAACTGATCGAAAAACAATTATCATTTTTTTGGCGTCCAGAAGAAATTGACGTATCAAAAGACCGTGCCGATTGGCAGAGTCTAACTGACTCTGAAAAACATATTTTTATATCTAATTTAAAATATCAAACGTTACTCGATTCAATAACGGCACGTTCAGTTAACACGATATTATTGCCACTAGTTTCATTGCCTGAAGTCGAAACATGGATTGAAACTTGGGCTTTTAGTGAAACTATTCATTCTCGCTCATACACCCATATTTTACGTAATTTATTTACTGACCCTAGTGAAGTGTTTGACGACATCATGGTGAATCCGTCAATTTTGAAGCGTGCTACCAGCATCGCAAAGTATTTTGACTCGGTTATTATCACCACACAATTATTACAGTCGCAAGGCCCAGGTAGTTATCAGGTTGAAGGTAAAACTATCGAGGTTAGCGAACGTAAATTGAAAGAGCGACTATATTTAGCCATTTGTTCGGTCAATGCCTTAGAAGCTATTCGTTTTTATATTAGTTTTGCTTGTTCTTTCGCCTTTGCAGAACGTGAGTTACTTGAAGGTAATGCAAAAATCATTAAACTTATTGCCCGAGACGAAGCACTGCATTTAACCGGTACACAACATATTCTTAATAACTGGATGTCAGGTCGAGACGACCCTGAAATGCAAGAAATTTCTAAAACCTTGCGTGAAGAAGGTAAAGAAATTTTCATGGATGTAGTAGAGCAAGAAAAAGAATGGGCTGATTATCTATTTAAAGACGGCTCAATGATTGGTCTTAACGCTGCTATCTTAAAGCAATACATTGAATATATTAGTAATCAACGTTTAACTGCCATTGGCTTTGATGCACCATTTGATATAAAAAGTAACCCATTACCTTGGATGAATTCCTATTTAGTGAGTGACAATGTACAAGTAGCGCCACAAGAAACTGAAATTTCTAGCTACTTAGTTGGACAAGTTGACTCATCAGTATCAAGTGATGATTTTGACGACTTCGATTTATAATTTATAGTATTGATGGCTTTTAATATTACCGTCGAGGGACGGAAGATAATGTTCCTCGATGAAGACAAAAATATTCTCAATGCGTTAGAAAGAAAAAATATTGACTCACAGTTTCATTGCCGAGATGGATTTTGTGGTACTTGTCGTTGTTTGTTAAAAAAAGGCACGGTTGAGTACGCTCAATTCCCCTTGGCTTTTATCGGCGACAATGAAATTCTCACTTGCTGTTCAACGCCTACCAGCGATATAGAGATAGATATACACGGCTAAGTTTCGCCGCTGTAAGATTAAGATTTTATGATAGTCGAACTTGGCGTTGTGGTATAACAACGCCAAGCTTGATGTTGAACATATTGTTAAATAATTTCTTCAATGTCATCAAAATTAAAATTGATCAAATCAGAAGTTAAATAAAAATTTGGCTTCTTTTCGCTAAACAAAGCCTTGTCTCAGCCAAGAATTGAAAAACCTAATAGACCTAACTACCCAGCTATTTTCTCTCACATCAACACTCTCATCTAAATCGGTCATAATACCCAAACTCCATTGGGCTATATTTACTTAACAACAATAGTGCCGTTATACATTTTCATCTGACAATGAAAGGCATATTCACCTTTTTTCATCGCTGGTAATTGTACTGAAAACGCTTTATTTAACGGTAAATCTGCACTAATTTCTAAATCAGGAAATAGCACAGTTGCCGCACAAGGACTCGCATCTTTGCGAATAAATGTAATGACCAGTGGTTTGTCTTCAAGCAATGAAATATGTGCCGGTTGATAAATTCCGTCTGCAACCACTACCGTTATTTCACTTTTATATTGTTCATCACTCACCTGAGTTGATGGCGCTTTGTATAACCAAAACCACCAAATAATTAACACAATTAACCCTAAGCCCACTAAATTGATTATTAACATATTGCTCTCCTTAACTTAATGATCTTGTGGTTTAAAAAAGCGTAAACGGTTAGCATTGCTGACCACAGTTAATGATGAAAATGCCATGGCAGCGCCGGCAATAACTGGACTCAGTAACAAGCCAAAAAATGGGTATAAAATGCCTGCGGCAAAAGGTATACCCGCCGCGTTGTAGATAAAGGCACCTAAAAGATTTTGTTTGATATTGCGCAGTGTCGCTTTACTCACGGCTATCGCATCCGCAAGGCCATGTAATGAACCTCTCATCAAGGTGATATCTGCGCTTTCTATCGCCACATCGGTTCCGGTACCGATAGCAAATCCAACATTGGCCAATGCCAATGCGGGGGCGTCATTAATACCGTCACCTGTCATACCAACAATTTCACCTTGAGCTTGAAGCTCTGCCACTTTATCTGATTTTTCTTCTGGTAATACTTCAGCAAATACTTCGGTAATACCCACTTTTTTCGCCACTGCATTAGCTGTCGCTTTGTTGTCACCCGTTAGCATAACGACACGGATACCATTAGCCTGAAGCCTCTTTATCGCTTCAACAGAGTCTTGCTTAATGGGATCAGATACCGCGATAATGGCGGCGAGTTTGTTATCAATCGCTAAATACATCGGTGTTTTAGCTTCATCGGCAAGCTTTTGCGCTTTAGTAACAACTTCATTTAACACGACATTATTTTTCAACATCAACTTCTGATTGCCAAAAAGTAATTGCTGACCATGGTATATTGCTGTTACGCCATGACCTGCAATGGCTTGAAAATCAGTAGTACTTTCAAGTTCAATTTCTTGCTCAATGGCTGAGTCAACAATGGCTTGTGCCAGGGGATGTTCAGAGCCACGCTCTATACTCGCGGCTACGGTTAAAATATATTTTTCTGTGTAGCTTTCATCAGCAACAATAATATCAGTGACTTTTGGCGCACCCTCGGTGATTGTGCCGGTCTTATCGAAAATCATGGTGGTAATTTTTGAAGCGGCTTGCAAGGCTTCACCATTACGTATTAACACCCCTGCCTCAGCGGCTTTACCTACGCCAACCATTACCGACATAGGTGTGGCTAAGCCAAGAGCACAAGGGCAAGCAATGATCAAAACCGTTGTTGCTGAAACTACGGCAAAAGCTAATGTTGGCTCCGGACCAAAGTTAAGCCAGACTAACGCGCTGACGATGGCAATAATCATCACTACCGGTACAAAGTAAGCCGAAATAACATCAGCTAAACGGCCAATGGGCGGTTTAGAGTTTTGTGCTCTTTTAACCATCTTAATAATTTGTGCTAATGCCGTGTCTTTACCCACTCGCGTTGCTTTAAATAAAATGGAACCGGTTTTATTTAAAGTACCGGCAACGATGGCATCGCCTGTAGCTTTTTCAACTGGCATGGGCTCACCTGTTAACATCGACTCGTCGATTGAGCTGCGCCCTTGCGTTACAATGCCATCGACTGGAATTTTTTCTCCTGGCCTTACTCGTACAATGTCATTGAGCAAAACTAGCTCGATAGCGATATCTATTTCTTTCTCGTCACGCACAACACGCGCTGTTTTAGCTTGTAAACCAATTAAGCGTTTTATCGCTTCACTCGTTCTGCCTCTTGCTTTCACTTCAAGCGCTAACCCTAAGTTAATTAAGCCGATAATCATGGCTGTCGCTTCAAAATAAACATGTCGTGCCATCTCTGGTAATGCCATAGGAAAGAAAACAACGACCATCGAATAGATCCAGGCGGTACCTGTTCCTAGCGCAATTAAGGTATCCATATTAGCGTTGTGATTTACCAATGATTTCCACGCACCTATATAAAAATGTTTACCTGCAAAGTACATAATGCCAGCGCATAACACACCAATAAATAACCAAATACCGCGCTCTAGCGATGTTTCAACAGTCATAGGGCCACCAAAAACACTGTAAATCATCAAAGGTACACCTAGGCCGAGAGCAATCCAAACCTGCCTTATTAATACGGTGTAGTATTTTTGATCGGCAAGCTCTTTTTCATCTAATAAGTCATTATCACTACGATCACTGGCACTTTTCGCATTATAACCTATGGTTTCAATCGCTTTTATCAGCACGTTAGGGCCAACTTTTCCAACGATAGAAACTGTGCGCAAAGCAAAGTTCATTTCTGCACTGTCTACGCCATTAATATTTTTTAACGCGGTTTCAATTTTACCCACGCAGCTTGCACAGCCTGCGCCTTCAATAATCAGCTCTTGGGTATTTTGATTGCCCGTACTGCCGGTTAATTTACTCATTATTACCTCCTTGGTCTGTGTTATCTTCACTTTCAATTAGGTGACAGATCATATCTCCAGTGGGTGTTTTATCAGGTTTGTCTTGCCAATCGTTAATGGCCTTGCTTAATTTTTCACGTAACAGCAACGCCGCCTGAAACTGCTTTTCAGTTTCAGTAAGATGATGTTCAATTATTTCTCTCACTAATGGGCAGGCGCTATATCCCTTATCAGCTTCAGTTAAAATACTTTTGATCTCGGCCACTGAAAAATTTAATTGCCTAGCACTTAAAATAAATTTAAGTCTATTCTGGGCACTTTTACCATAAATTTTATAGCCATTATTAGGGTTTTTGCGGGCAGTAATAAACGCCATTTTGGTGTAATAACGCACCGTATCAGGTGTTGTGTTTATCGCATTAGCTAATTCAGTTACTGTCATGACATGACTCCTCTTTTAAATAAGGAAAAAAATATGTTTTTAATAACATAAACTCACTTTACACCTATGTCTAAGACACAGGTCAAATAAAATATATCTTTGTCAGTTAGATAACCACAATGGTGCTTAATTAAGCGCAACTTTTAACCTTTATGCCATTTTTAATGTAAGGTAATAGCTTGATTAAACTGGCTTTTATCACCTTGGACAGTTGATTGAGAAACACTTATCCGTACTAACAGCGCCAATAATATATATGTACTTGCTTGTTTTTAATTAGTTCAGTTAGTGCGACCAATGGATATGAACAATTTTCCATTTTCCAGCTGCTTTTGAAAGCACCATGGTTTCCATACCTTCACTATTAATATCTTTCCCTTGAAACTGACCCGTTGATTTGCTTCTCGACATAGAATAAGCAATATTACCGATAACTTTGATTTGATGATCTAAGACTTCGGTATTAATTTCTGCCAAATATTTCATATCCGCAAGCATATGATGTTCCGCATATTCATCTGCGGATTTTTCTACACCGCCACCTTCAAAAATCGTCACCTTATTCGCTAATAAGGCTTTAGCTGTTACTCTGTCGCCTGATTTCAGTGCATGATGAAATTGTGCAATAGTTTTTCCCGCTTCAGTGGCAACTATTGAATTTTTGGCGACAATTTTAGCTGTATTTTTGTCATTGCTATGTGCAAGTAAGTTAAAGCTCACTGTTGCTAACAAGAGTAAAGTGACCATTAATATACTGTGAATTACTTTCATATTTTTCTCTTTATAATTATGAGGGCTATCTTTTATTCTATAGCTGTAAGTATTTGATATTGTTCAGGTGTTAAACTTGGTAGCCGTTTTATAAAAGCCACCATTGCCCAGATGCGCTGATCATCATGAGTTTTACCCCAAGCTGGCATTCCTGAGGCTTTAATGCCGTGCTTAATAACCCAGAAATCATTACGATCAGCTTGCGTGTCATCACCATATTCATCACTATCATCGTTATAATCAGACACCGCTAAATTAGGGGGTGCAGGATATAAGCCTAAGCTCATATCACTTTCACTTTGTCCGGGCTTTAAATGACAACTAGCACACATAAACCCATAGTCAACGCCACCAGATAACAATAGTTCAGGGTCGGTTAAATCTGGCACTTTAATATCTTCAGCCGCTTTTGATATAGCGTTTTCTCTCGTTGTTTCCAAAAGCCAGTGGACTAAATCACTGTGAGGTTCATCGGCAGCTACATCGACATTACCCGAGTAAATAATTGTCGCCGTAGTTCCAAGGCCTAACACAATAAGAATCAAGAGCCATTTAAGCATTTTCATCAGCTTTCCTTCGTCAATAAAAATCACTTAGCAGCTGTCTTTGTACTAAGTGATTTTTAAAAGTTAATTAGTGATTATTGTTGTCAGCTTTTTTCTGCTTTTTTTCATCCATCGTTTTCATTTTGCTGTGGTCCATTTTACTATCCATTTTCATATCCATTTTACTATGGTCCATCTTGTTATTTGATTTGTCAGCTTGTTTCATGCACTTGTTCATCATGGCGATGGCGACCGGATCCTTCATATCCATCTTGCTATGATCCATTTTGCTACAATCAGCTTTTTCAGCCTTTTTTGCATGCAAACTGGGATCATGTGCTGTAGCTGTCATTGATAAAGAAATGCTGGGTATTAATACCAAAGCGATTTTACTGATTGTTTTAATTAAGCTTTTTTTCATATTTTACTCCTGGGTTAGTGATTTAATATTTAACGTTTTCTAGATAAATTCATTCAGTGCCATATGATTGCCATCAAGGTTCTGTGTTTTATCAACTTATATCTCTAGGCTTTTGACCCAGTAAGCTTTATTGATGATGAACGCCATAAATAAAACAAGGCCGGCAATACTAGCAAAGTTAATAACACGGCACTCATCATGCCGCCAACCATTGGGGCTGCAATGCGGCTCATCACTTCAGACCCTGTGCCTGTGCCATATAAAATCGGTAATAGACCGACAATAATTGCTGCTGCCGTCATCATCACAGGACGAACACGCATACCGGCTCCGTGCAGCACGGCTTGTAATACATCTTCTTTTGTCGTCACCATGTTTTTTGAGTGGTGTTCATCAAGCATTGTTTGGTACGCTTGATTTAAATACACCAGCATAATAACGCCAATTTCTACCGCTACCCCTGCTAGCGCAATAAAACCAACGCCAACCGCCACTGAGAAGTTAAAGCCTTCTAAATACATCAACCATATGCTGCCCACCATAGCTAAGGGTAAAGTGCCCATAATCATCGCCACCTCAATCACGTTACGAAAGTTAAGATAAAGTAAAATAACAATAATAAATAAGGTTAATGGCACCACATAAGCCAATTTCGCCTTGGCTCGCTGCATATATTCGTATTGCCCTGCCCAGGTCACCGAGTAGCCGGCAGGCAGTACTAACTTATCTGTGACGACTTTCTTGGCCGCCTCAACATAAGTGCCCACATCAACACCTTCAATATCAACAAAAGCCCAACCGTTTAAGCGAGCATTTTCAGACTTAATGCCCGGAGGGCCATCTTCGATATAAATATTGGCCACATCACCTAATGCTATATGTTGACCCTTTGGCGTCACAATAGGTAGCAATGATAACTGTTCAGGGGAGTCACGATAGTCTTGTGGATAACGCACATTGACCGGATAACGCTCTAAACGCTCAACGGTGTGAGTCACATTCATGCCACCGACAGCGGTGGCTACTACTTGTTGAATTTCAGCGATATTCAAACCATATCGTGCGGCTTTGGCGCGCTGAATATCAACTTTTATATATCGACCACCCGCAACACGTTCTGAATAAACCGATGTGGTACCAGGTACGTCTTTTAATATCAGCTCTAATTGTTTGCCAATATCCTGAATCGTCAATAAATCAGGTCCCGCTATTTTTATCCCAACCGGGGTCTTAATGCCTGTTGCTAGCATATCAATGCGGGTTTTAATCGGCATAACCCAAGCATTAGTTACCCCAGGTAGTTGAATTAGCGCATCAAGTTCTTTTTTCAAACTTTCAGTTGTTACCCCTTCACGCCATTGATCATGCGGCTTAAACTGAATAAAGCTCTCTATCATGGTTAATGGCGCGGGATCGGTTGCGGTTTCAGCACGACCTACTTTACCGAATACGGTTTTTACTTCGGGTACCGTTTTAATTAGCTTGTCAGTCTGTTGCAAAAGTTGTCGAGCCTGACCTATCGAAATACCTGGATAAGTGGTGGGCATGTACATCAAATCACCTTCATCAAGCGGTGGTATAAACTCACTACCGATTTTATCCAGTGGATAGATGCCAACCGCAAGCACAGCTAGTGCAGCAACTAGGGTCATTTTTGGAAAACGTAAAACAGTTTTCAAGGCCGGCATATAGATAAAGGTTAGAAATTTATTCACCGGATTTTTATGCTCAGGTAGTACTTTACCTCGAATAAAATAGCCCATTAATACCGGTACTAATGTTATCGCCAAGGCAGCAGATGCCGCCATGGCATAAGTTTTGGTAAATGCTAGCGGGGCAAACATGCGCCCTTCTTGTGCTTCTAGCGTAAACACTGGCACAAAACTCACGGTAATAATTAATAAACTAAAGAATAATGCTGGCCCTACTTCACTGGCTGATTCAGTCACTATTTGCCAGCGATTTTCTTTCGTTAGTGGGGTTTTTTCCATATGCTTATGCATGTTTTCTATCATGACGATAGCGCCATCAATCATGGCGCCAATGGCAATAGCAATACCACCTAATGACATAATATTTGCGTTAAGTCCTTGCAAATGCATGATGATAAAGGCGGTTAAAATACCCACAGGTAAACTAATAATCGCCACTAAAGAAGAGCGCACATGGAATAAGAAAATAATGCAAACTAAAGCAACTATGCCAAACTCTTCCAATAACTTAGAGGCTAAATTATCGACTGCTCGTTCTATCAATGCAGACCGGTCATAAACCGGTACTATTTCTACGCCATCAGGTAAGCCTTTTTTAAGCTGTTCAAGCTTTGCTTTTACACGGTTAATCACTTGCTGAGCATTTTCACCAAAGCGCATCACGACAATACCGCCAACCACTTCACCTTCACCATTAAGTTCAGCAACACCTCGGCGCATTTGTGGGCCAGTGCCAATATCTGCAACATCTTTTAACAGTAACGGCGTACCATTTTGGTTGACCCCTAGCGGGATATTTTCAAGATCTTCAACACTTTTTATATAGCCTGTGGTTCTGACCATATACTCGGCTTCAGCCATTTCTACCACTGAAGCCCCTATCTCCTGATTACCTTGTTTAATCGCGGTTTGAATAAGTGACAGCGGTATACCAAAGGCGCCTAATTTATCAGGACTCACCTGGACTTGATATTGCTTAACCATACCGCCAAGCGCAGAAACTTCTGATACCCCAGGCACGGTTTGTAATTCAAACTTTAAAAACCAATCTTGTATGCTGCGTAGTTGGCTTAAATCATGTTGGCCTGTTTTATCGGTAAGTGCATACAAGTATACCCAGCCAACGCCTGTTGCATCCGGACCCAATTGAGGCCGTGCATCAGCAGGTAGATCGGGAGCAACTTGACTTAAATACTCAAGTACCCGTGAACGTGCCCAATAAAGGTCGGTATCTTCATCGAAAATAACGTAAACATATGAGTCGCCAAAGAATGAGTAACCTCGCACGGTAACCGCACCCGGCACTGACAACATGGCAGTAGTCATGGGATAGGTAACCTGATCTTCAACCACTTGTGGTGCTTGGCCAGGGTAGCTTGTTTTTATGATTACTTGCACATCAGATAAATCAGGCAGTGCATCAATCGGGGTTTTACTGACAGAATATAATCCAACGGCCACCAGTAATAATGTTGCTAGCAAGACTAAAAATCGATTACCAATAGACCAGCGAATAATAGCAGTGATCATTATTATGCTCCTTTGTCGTTAGCAGCATTTTTCATTACAGCATCAGGTTTAGGCATTTTCATCGCACTGACAATAATAAAATTACCCTCGCGTATTTCAAAGGTGAACATGACATAGGCATTATTTGAAAATAAGGCCATATCCACATTATCATCCACAATAAAATCAACTCTGTCTGCTGCACGACCCCATTCTACAATGGCTTCACGGTCAATAGTGACCATTCTGTGATCAAGCATTAGGTTGACCACTGTACCGTTAACGGTCGCTGAGGAAACTGTGTCAGCAGCGCTGTCATTGTTATGACTCATATCCATTTCGTTTGGTTTGTCTTGGGCAGACTCTTCTTGATCAGAACCTTCTTGGTAAGAACTTTCTTGGCCAGATTCATGATGCATGCGTTTAAAATCAGATGATTTACTTGATTCTGAATCTAATAAAAATTGCGCTGAGCTCACCACTTTTTCACCGGCATCCAGTCCGCTAAGTATTTCAACATTGTTGCGGTCATATCGACCTACAGTGACGGCAATCGATTTAAAGCTACCTTGCCCCAAAGCTAGCACCACTCTGTCTTGCATACCCGTTCTAATCAGAGCTTCTTGCGGAATTAACAAGGCTTGTTTATCACTGGTAGAATGGATAACAACCTGAGCAAACATATTAGGCTTAAGCTCAGCTTCTTCATTACTAAAACTTGAGCGTATTTTCACTGTGCGTGTTTTAGTATCAAGCGTTGGATAGATATAGTCTACTTGCCCTTGCCATTTTCTACCCGGTAAATAATCTAATGTCATCGTGACAGGTGCACCGGTTTTAACTTGGTTTGCTTGTCGTTCAAAAACTTCTGCTTCAAGCCAAACTTGAGACAGATCAGCAATTGACAGCAAAGTAGTACCCGGCTTAACAAAGAAACCTTCACGTATATTTAGCGTTTTAACCACCCCATTTTGTGGCGCATAAAAAGTTATTTTTTGCTGAACTTGCTTGGTTTTTTTCAGTTTTATAATCGCCGACTGAGGTAACTGCAATGCCATCAATCTATTTTCAGCCGCTGTAATTAAGCGACTATTTTTCCGCTCTAATGCCAATAACAACTCCTCTTGAGCATTAACTAACTCAGGGGAGTAAATATCGTAAAGGGCTTGATGCTGCTTAACAGGATCACCTACCGCCTTAACATAGAGCTTTTCTATCCAGCCTTGAACACGCGGATGAATATGAACGATTTTGCTTTCATCAAAAGTAATATACCCCATGGTGTTTATTTCGCTGTGCAATGAGCTAAAGTTCGCTATAGTGGTTCTTACGCCTAAGTTATTCACCACATCAGCAGAAATACGAATGGTGCCAACACCGGCATCAGGTCCTTTGCCATCATCGTCATAAACTGGCACTAAATCCATGCCCATGGGTGATTTACCTGGCTTATCTTTCATATAATTTGCATCCATCGGAGCAACCCAATAAAGCGGTTTTTTCTCAACCGTTTTAGCGCTAATGGCTTGCTCATTTTTCGCAGGAGTTATAAAACTATAAACACTAAGCGTGAGTATTGAACCGATAACCATGCCAATAATGATGGTTTTACTATTATTGCTGACGATATTTTTGCTCATTATTTTTGTCCCGAATTAACAACAATTTGCTTGTTATTGGTTTTGTTATGGGTGTTTGCTGTATTAAGGCTGCCGATAAAAAGGTAATTAAGCTCTAAGCCTATTTTCTGTTCTTCTACGTTCAGTGTTAGCAGGTCTATTTCAGTATTTAGCACGGCAATGCGTGAGCGAACAACTTCAGAAAAGTCACCATCGTCGTTGGTATAGGCAGATAAAGAGGCTGCTGCTTGATCATGTATTTGAGGTAGTAACTTAAATTGATAAAGCATTTGTCGCTCTTTTAAACGTAATAACCTACCCTTGGCACTTGAGTAAGCGCCCAATAATTGTCTGAGTAATAAAATTTTGTCAGTTTTCACCGCTTCTGTTGCAGAGACCGCTGATTGCACTGCTTTATCTTGTCGATTATGAGTGAAAATTGGCAGATCGAACGTCACACCAACAGAAAATAAATCAGCTCGACTGCTGCCCATAGCATCGTCTGCGCGATATCCATAGCTTGCGTTTACGCCCCATTCAGGTTGGTATTTTTGCTGCGCTAACTTAATGCCTGTTTTAGTCGCCTGAATGTTTTTTTCTAACGCCATAACCGCAGGATGATTTGAAAAATAGGGGATTAACGCGCTAGGTTCAAGCCAGGTTTCTTTGGCGACTAACGCACGATTAATTAACTCTATTTCAGGCAGTTCTTGACTAAGCACTAACTGATATAAAGCAAAGTCAGAGGCTAATACCGGTTCACCGGTACTATCTTCGCTAGAAATCTGACTCAACCATTGAGTAAGCATACCGACAAAGCCGTTTTTCTGTTGTGCCAACTGCGCTAACCTATCTTCTAAACGTGTTAGCTCTAATTGTGCTCGCACAATATCTTGTTGACGCGTTTTACCTAACGCCGACGAATAGCTTGCTGTTGCTACATCAGCTAACTGTTCGAACAACGACCTATTATTTTCTATTAACGCCATGGTTTGTTGAACTCGATAAGCATCCAACCATAAACTTCCTACCGTAACCGCTACTTTTGATGCTCGGTCTTTTCTCTGATAGGGAAACGCTTCACTTTGCGTTTTTAGTTGCTGGCTTTTAATCGCTAACGTATCGCCACGAGGAAACAGTTGAGCAATACCCACCTTAGCCTGTGTCATGCCTTCTTGAGCAAAATCAAAACCGTTGGTTGGCAGGTTAGCGAAACCAATTGACACCTTGGGATCGGGTAATGTATTTGCCACCCTACTCATTAATTCAATGGCCTGTTGTTTATGCTTATTGCCGGTTAACCAAGGGTCACTTTTTTGAGCCACTTCAATGGCTTTTTTAAAAGACAAAGCCTTACTATCAGCCAGCACGGGTAACTGGGCAGCACTAACAGTAACAACAGAAAAAGCTAAAATCGCTGCGCCAAACTTGAGACCAAACGTGAGGCCAAACTGACTGCACTGGTTGAGTTTATTCATTAGAATTGTTCCTTATACGATTGAACATGAGCATAAACTTCACTCGTACCATCTGACTTCAAAAGTAAAATTTGATATGGCTGAAACTTGTCATCAACTTCCATGCCTGGCGAACCTACAGGCATAGCAGGAACCGACAAGCCGATAACATCAACGGCCTGTGTCGTTTGCATAAATTTTTGGATGAATTTTGCTGGCACATGCCCTTCAAAAACATAACCATTGGTTGAAATAGCGGTATGACAAGAGCGATATCTGGGCGCTATGCCTTTTTCATTTTTAATGACTGAAAAGTCATCATTACTGTAAACTTTTGATTCAAAGCCATTATCATTGATATGACTAAGCCATTTTTTACAACAACCACAGTTTGGACTTTTATAAACATCTAAGGCAATAGATGGCGACTTAAGCTTTTGAGATTTAGCCACAGCACTTGTATCAGTTTTAGTCGCAAGAGCGGTTTTATCTGAACAGCTCGCCAGCGTACAGACTACAACCAAGGTAGTGATAAGGTTTAACGTAAATTTAGTTGAAAACATAACCGCCCCAATAGGGATATTAATTAATATTTTTAATTAATTAGGTTATTTTTGATGAGGTTAGAAATACTTATACCAACACGAAATCAAAAAGCCTAATACAGACATAGTTATAAATGCACCAAATTTTGGACACATTTATGCTGTATTTAGCTTAATATTGGCGGACGATATAATGATCTAGCTGGTTGGCTTAACGCCAAAGTAGAATAGGAAAGTATTTTAGAGGGTAGATCAGCGATCGGCGTATTGCCCGATACGCCCTTCATGAGAGCAGCAACACTTGAGCAGCCCCCCATAAAGCAGTTGCATACTTGAGCACAACAATCTTCAGTTGATTCTGTTGTATTATCAACCGCATCACCGGACATATTATGGTTACTGTGAGCTGTCATCGGCTTAGTTTGTGACTGTGCTGCTACTTTTACTTGCCCACTTATGCCTGCCATAGCCATCATTTGATAAGGCATAATAGTAGACGCCATTGCCTGACCCACAAAGGTCAAACATACCAGCAATACCATTAATGTTTTAGAGCAGTGTAAAGTCACAAGTAACTAGCCAAAGATTATACTAAATCAATGTTGGCATAACTTCTGTTTATATTCAATGCAATAAATGTTTTTACCTAGATGAAAATCGAATATTTTCCTTATGCCCCCTCTCCTTTCATCATATTTTCTATCAACAAGTTCCAGCTATCAAGTGACCGTTATTAAAAATTTATTGTAAACACCACAACAAATTAAGTGAAAATCAGCCAATCTTAAGTTTTTTCTGGTATCTTTTATTTAATAATATTTCTGCGTTGCGGGTTACCCTTGAAAGTTTTAATTATAGAAGATTCAACGTCTCTAAGAAGAAGTTTAAAAATTGGCTTATCGAACCTAGGTTATACCGTTGATGACACCGGAGACGGCTCAGAAGGTTTAAGCATGGCTTTGTCGGGTGACTATTCTCTTTTGATACTTGATTTAATGCTGCCCACTGTTGATGGCACCGCCATATTAAAGGCTATTCGCAAAGCGAATAAAGAACTGAAAGTGTTAATATTATCTGCGCGAGACCTCACCGAAGACAAAGTTCAAGGCTTACTTAATGGTGCTGACGATTATCTCACTAAACCCTTTTCATTCGATGAACTGCATGTTCGTCTACTTTGCCTCATGCGCAGAGGCGCTTTAAAGGTCAATGACAGTAAAATTATTATCGGCTCATTTGCCTTAGACCTGCATTTAAAACAATTATTTTGTGACTCAATAGATACCAATTTAACCCCTAATGAGTATAAATTGGTTGAATGTTTATTCACTAATCAAGGTAAAGTGATATCACCTGAAAAATTAAGTGAATATTTAGCCGGTCAATATGATGCTGTTGCTAAAAATTCAATCGAAGCACATCTATCAAGCGCCAGAAAAAAAGTAAAACTACTCGGACATGACCTGCCTATTAAAACTAAACGTGGCTTCGGTTATTTTTGTTGAGACCCGTGCATGATTTCGATTAAGAAAAAGTTAAGCCGTTATATATCCATTTCAATATCCATATTATTGGTCTCTATTTTAATGCTTACCGACCTTGCTGTTGATACCTGGATCAGTGGCGAGTTTGATCTAGCTATGATCAACAAAGCTGGCTTACTCACTACATTAGTCAGTGAAGACACCCACGAAATTGACTTTGATTTTGCTGATGAATTCATGCCTGAATTTTCCGGTATTAATGACCCCGAATATTTCCAATTATGGCTAGATAATAAGGTTTTTGAGCGTTCTAAAACCCTAGATCTCTTTGACATTAATCAGCTACCTAGAGTAGACCTTGCCGGTAATAGCTCATCAATAACTGACATTGTTTTACCTGACGGTCGCTCTGGAAGAATGTATTTTGCAAAATTTAAACCGCAAATTGATAGTGATGTCAGGGAAAGTCAAGGACTAACAAAAGCGCAGTTCGTAAAACAACAAAAGCCGATGGAGCTCGCTTATGCCATCAGCAACGAAGGCGTAAATCAAATTCTTTGGTTTGTAGATATAATTTTTATTTTCACTTCAATTAGCGCTATTATCGCCGTAAGGTTTATTGTTTTTAATGTGGTTGAACGCGGTTTAAGACCAATTGAACAATTGAATATTGAACTAAAACAAATCAATTTAAATTCTACCGTTAGCACGATAGACACCACTAATTTGCCAAAAGAACTCATGGCTATTGCCCATGGTATCAACCACTTTATAAGTGAAAATAAAGTGCTTTATTCCAGAGAAAAAAGAGTCACCTCAGATATTGCCCATGAGTTAAAAACCCCAATCGCAGAATTACTCAGCCTGAGTGAAGTCGCGATAAAGTTTCCTCATGAAAAACAATTAACAGAAAGTTTCAAGACTGATGTGCTTACTATTACAGAGCGTTTGCGCAACATTGTAAATGGCATACTTCTGCTACAAAAAAGTACCAATAATGCGACCTTAGAAAAGCAACAGGTTAATCTAGAAGTACTACTAAATTCAGTCATCATGAGAGAAAAAAAAGCCAATAGAGTCGTTAATGTTAACTTTGATCAGTCATGTGAAAATGTTTATACCAATGAGTTCGCTTTAACGACTATTATGAGCAACCTTATTAACAATGCCTTGTATTATAGCCCCGCCTCAAGCTCAGTAAACGTTACTGTTGAAGCTCATTCACACAATAATCAGGTCATGATAAAAGTGTCTAATCTCAGTAAACATGATTACGCTGAAAAAGACTTAGCGCTGTTTTTTGAACCTTTATGGCAGAAAGATTCATCACGAACATCAGCAGAAAGGTATGGCTTGGGTTTAGCGATTGTTAAATCTTATTGTGAGAGTATCTCTGCCCATTTAAATGTCGCTATGTCCGCAGATAAAGAGCTTACCTTTACTATTATATTATCAACAACAGCCGTGGTTTAATTATTATTTTTATCAGCTTTATTATAATGTTTAGTACACAAAAAACAGATATTTTAATAGACCACGCCCTTCATGATAACAAGCAGTAACCTTTCACCATTTACACTTAACTTTTTATACAATATTCAGTTTAATCTAAGCTAATGTTCAGGTTAGCCTAAGGTTATCTTAAGTTTACTTTTATAATATAGCGACACTTGTTAATAGGTGTCTCACATGAATAAATTTATCGCGTACTTTAAAAACTTAACACTAACAACCAACCAGTTGTTATTCTTCACTTGCTGTTATATTGCACTGATATTGAACTTACCTTTCTTAGTAAAAACAGCGGGCGTAATTACCGCGTTAGATAACTATAATCTGTTGTTTTTAATGTCACTACCCATATTTTTACTCTCTTTAAGTATTATAATTCAAGGGGTTTTTTCATTTCGATGGCTAACCAAACCGCTACTTATTACGACAGTGATGATTTCATCTTTGATATTTTATGGCACCATTACTTACGGTATCGTGTTTGATTACGGTATGGTGCAAAATACTGTTGAAACCGATTCAGCCGAAGCCTTATCTTACGTTAACCTTTACGCCATCTTATTTTTCTTGATTTTTGGTGTTATCCCCTCACTGATCATTTATACGATTAAATTAACTTATAAGCCTTTCTTGACCGAATTGTTAAGCCGAGTAAAAATGATCACCCTTAGCTTTGGCGCAGCATTTTTAATTGCCAGTGTATTTTATTCAAATTATGCTTCGGTTGGCCGAAATAATAAAGAACTGCTGGGTTATGTTACACCGTATAAACTGCTAGATGCGTCATATAAATTTGTCAGAAATCAGTATTTTTATCCACCTTTACAATTTAAGGTCTTAGACACAGCGCCTGCAATCGTTCGCGATAATACTCGCCGGCATGTCATGGTAATGGTGTTAGGAGAAACAGCGCGTGCACAAAGTTTTTCACTGAATGGTTATGCTAAACCTACCAATCAATATACAGAAAAACAAGGGGTTATATCTTTTTCACAAATGAGTTCATGTGGAACAGCTACCGCAGTTTCGGTACCCTGTATGTTCTCAAGATTAAACAAAAATAATTATGATAAGCGTATCGCAACTGCTCAACAAAATGCCATAGACCTGATACATTTAGCCGGTGCTGACGTTTTATGGATCAGTAATAATAATGGTAGTTGTAAAGGTGTTTGTACCCGAGTAAAAACTGAACAAATTGAACCTGATAAATCTAACCCCTTGTGTGATGGTGAGTATTGCTATGATGAGGCGCTATTAGCCCCATTAAAAAATAAACTAAAGACATTAAGCAATGACAACACCCTCATTGTATTACATATGATCGGCTCCCATGGGCCAACCTATTTCAAAAGGTATCCAAAAGAAAAAGGTGTCTTTACACCAGACTGTCAACGCAGTGACATTCAAAACTGTAGCCAAGAGCAACTGATTAATACTTATGACAATACCATTGCTTATACTGATCTAGTACTCTCAAAAATTATTAATGAATTAAGTGGCTTAGATAAAAAAGATGACATTGAAACATCTTTACTTTATATTTCAGATCATGGTGAATCACTGGGTGAGAATGGGGTATATTTACATGGTTTACCTTATGCGTTTGCACCTGAAGAACAAACCCACGTGCCCATGATCTACTGGACGGATAAAATACAAACTGACTTTAATCGCCAATGTTTAAATGCTTTGGCAAAATCGCCGATAAGTCATGATAATGTTTTCGATACCTTATTGAGTATCATGTCGGTTAAAACTACAGCTTATCGCATTGAAAGTGATCCCTTCATTGATTGTAAATCGCAACAGGCGATAGCCCGCACCACAGTATCAACCTCATTAGAAATGGAGCTAGCAGACTAGTGTTTGACAATAAAAATAAGCCTAAGGGCATCCAAAGAATAATATTAGCCTCATTGAACTCATTTAGAGCTTTCAAATGGTTATATCAAAATGAATCTGCATTTAGGCAAGAACTGTTACTGCTGTTTATTGCTATACCGGTATCTTTTATATTTGATATAAGCGCCAAAGAGCAAGTTACCTTAATACTTGCTGTACTCTTCATACTATTTACCGAGATCATCAATACCGCAATTGAAGCTGTGGTAGACCGTGTAGGCTTAGAGATTCACCCTTTATCAGGTCTTGCAAAAGATTTAGGCTCAGCGGCGGTATTTATTAGTCTTATTGTCGCCAGCAGTATTTGGCTAGTAGTATTACTTTAAAAGCTGATACGTTAATAAAAGGGTTGCAGTAGCAGCCTTTTATTAACGTAATTATCTGGCTGTGATGAACAGACTATTATTTAATAATTGCTTTCAGGCGACCAATAAACCTAGACAATAAACCTAGATAATATACCTAGATAATGACCTTATTTGAGTAAAGCAGTTCAGTGCTATTATTTAAATTTAATCGGGCTTTAATCATATTTAAACACTCTATTCAAATCTATATTTCAAGCCACTATTTTAAGCCACTAGTTCGAAGCTATAATTTGAAACTATATTTCCAAACTATAATTCCAAACAATAATTACCTTATACTGATTTCATATGTTATGTTGTTTAGTGCAATATTTATCTAATGAGATTTGGTTTTATTGATGTTTAAACATAATGCTTGCTACAAATTTACTTTAGTTATGTTACTTACCTTGCTGATACCAAATCATTCATTTGCCGCAGTAAAAGCATTAACTTGTGCTACAACTCATTATCCTCCTTACACCATTTTTGACCAATCTAACGACCGCTTTACTGGTTTAGATATGGCCATCATTGACCCTGTATTTAAACAACTTAATTATGACGTCAAGATAGTTAATATACCTTGGGCTAGACTTAAAAAAGAAATCAAAAAAAACACCTATGATTGTTATTTCTCCTTAGCAAAACTTAAAGACAGAGAGCAATTTCTAGAATATTCGAATAAACCAACGCATATCAGTAGGATATCGATATTTTACCCCGAAAATTTACAGACCACTGATTTATCAGGTAAAAAAGTTGGAGTTTATCGAGGTATAAATTTTCATCAAGATATTCTCTCGTTTAACAGTTTACGAACTTCTGATTTTCATGAACTACCATCAAACGAAGTGCTTTTTCAAATGCTGAGTCTTAAAAGACTTGATGCAGTCGTGACCAGTAAAGTTGTTGGGAAATATATTTTACAAAATCAATATGTCGATTTTAAAGTCAAGGTTTTAGACATAGCCGAATACAAGTTACCCGTATATTTAGCCTTTAAAAAAGGTGTGATCGATATAAACCGTGTCAATACAGTACTGTTAAAAGTAATAAACTCACTTAAGCCTGTCCCTAAATAATATAATTTTTAAAATATTCTCAACCCTCATTTTCCAAAATTCTATGCTAAGTATTTATTGCAAAGTAAATACAAAATAAGTAGATTAAGCCTTAGTCAACCTGTTTTTCGTTAAAAAATGTAACAATTGTAAATAACATAGCGCGCTTTCAGTTTAAATTAAGCGTCTCTTAAGTTTCATCTTTTAAAGTAGCAGCGTCCTCTATTAGCGGTATTGAAACGATGTTTAAAGCTACACTTAATTTATTACGACCTTTTGTCTTATTTTTCTTACTATTAATGTTGACACTTTTCATTTCTAGACTGGGCTTAGGTCTATGGCAAATGCAGCGATTCGATACGTTTAATAGCTTTCTAACCTTATTTTTAAATGGTTTTAGAATCGATTTAAGCGCATTAGGCTATTTATTAATTTTACCTGCCATAGTCCATCCATGGTTTATGATTTCCGGTTATCAAAAAATATGGCTAAAAGTATTAAAGGTACTATTTTTCTTCATTTTTATCAGCGTACTATTTTTTGAATTAGCCACACCGGCATTTATTCATGAATATGGTTTCAGACCGAATAGACTATTCATTGAATACTTAGCTTATCCTAATGAAGTAATGAAAATGTTGTTCAACGGTCACTTATTTACCTTAGTTATGGTTCTCACCTTAATACTTATTCCAGGTAAATTGTTTTGGCACCTGTTAGCTAAACTGATCAATACAAACCAACCTCGACGTTCGGTATCGTTTAAGTCAGCGACTCTTTCATTTGTTACTTTATTTGTCGTACTTGTGCTGTGTGCCAGAGGCACTGTTGGACATCGGCCAATAAATCCGTCGTTAGTTTATTTTTCTACCGATCCCTTAATAAATTCGTTAACACTAAATTCTATCTATAGTGTTGCTCATGCCTATAAACAGTTAGGTAATGAAAAAAATGCCTCAAAGCTTTATGGTGAAATGGCCACTGAAAAAGTCATTGCCATTGTGCAACAGGAAACCGGTTTAGCACCACAAGCATTTACCCATCTCATTCAACCCTCTTTGGCTTCTCGCGCACCTACTTATCAAGGTAAAGCTAAAAACTTGGTTATTATCTTAGAAGAAAGTTTAGGTGCTCAGTTTGTCTCATCGTTGGGCGGGCTTCCTCTTAGTCCTGAAATTAATAAATTAAATAATGAAGGCTGGGCCTTTAAAAATTTATATGCCACAGGTACACGTTCTGTTAGAGGCATTGAAGCCGTAATTACCGGTTTTACACCAACGCCTGCCAGAGCAGTAGTCAAACTTGATAAATCACAGCATGGCTTCTTCACTATTGCGAGTTTACTTGCCAAACATAATTACACCACACAATTTATTTATGGCGGCGAAAGTCATTTTGACAACATGAAAAGTTTTTTCTTGGGCAACGGCTTTAGTGATATTGTTGATTTTAACGATATTCAAAACCCTGCGTTTATTGGCTCGTGGGGAGCCAGTGATGAAGATTTATTCAAGCAAGCCAATATTGAATTGACCAAGTTAAACAATAGCGACAAGCCCTTTTTTAGTTTTATTTTTTCGTCTAGTAATCATGACCCTTTTGAAATTCCACCAGGCGTTATAACCCCTATTGAGTATACAGCAGAGCAACTAAGCCAATATGATGAGAAGGAGTTATTACGTCACAAAGCTATCCAATATGCCGACTATGCCTTAGGTAAATTTATCACTAAAGCAAAGCAACAGCCTTATTGGCAAGATACTATATTTTTGGTGGTTGCCGATCATGATGCCAGAGCATTTGGCAGTGATCTTGTGCCCATCAAAAACTTTCATATTCCAGGTGTTATTCTCAATTCATCAAAGCAGCAGTTTTCTGACGAAAGAGTTGTCAGTCAAATTGATTTAGCGCCAACACTTTTGTCGTTAATGGGCGTGACAAACCATTCACCTATGCTGGGCCATGATTTAACCAAACCAGAAAGTTCAGGACGAGCTATGATGCAATATGCTGAAAATTTTGCTTATATGGAAGACGATGAAGTGACGATACTACAACCACAAAAAGATCCGTTGAATTTCAGTTATGATTTTGATGAAAAAAAACTATCGCCAACAAAGCTTAATCAATCATTGTCTGAAGTCGCTTTAGCACATGCTTTATGGGGTAGTTTAGCTTATGAACATGAATGGTATGCCAGTGAATATGATTAATAGCTTGTCATCTCTACTATCAGTAAAAATTCAGCCACTACTGCTGATGCGTTGCCAAAGCGGAAAAATGTTCTATAAGCGAGTGGCAAGTTTTAAATGTTTATACTTTAAACCTTGATGCTTTACCTGAATGCTTTAAAGGTTACTGCTTTAAGAGTGCGACAAACGCTAAGCCCAATATTTATGGCTTAGCGTCAAAGACCGTTAGTTTAACAGTTCTGTAATTTATCAAGCTAGTGCTTAGCCAATGACCTGATATCATTCCCGGTCGGTGACTCATGCACTCTCAGTGAAAAAGCGGGTAACACCGCAATAACATGATCGAAAATATCTGACTGAATATCCTCGTAAGCATTCCAATTTCATTAAACCATTACAAATTCAGCCAACAATTGAAATAAGTAAATAAGCACAAAAAACAAGGCTAAAAAGGCAGTGTAAAATATGATTTTTATAATTGTTGTGTCTACATTGCCTAAATTCGCCAAGTCGCTCTAAAAACATGTAGCCCTGTTAAGCAGAAAATTACAGTTGGCTAAAATGTGCGAGGTACAGCGCGAGCCAACTGTAATTTGTCCAACTTTAACAGTTTTTTATATTTTTTACTTACAGTTAGTTGATTCCACTGCATAATTAACTGTGTGACCAATTAAATATTGATTAGCAATATAAGCATTAACTTGTTTTTCACACCACTGCATTGCATCACCTTGGCTTTCATAACCGTTACCACCTGCATTCCAGCATTGTTTTAAGTCATTGTCACGATCAGCGGTAAATATAGCTTGAGAGCTAGTAATTTTACAAGATGAATATGTAGATTTAGATGAACCATCACCATTACTACCACCACATGCTGATAAAACAAAAATAGCACTTAATATGAAAATTTTTCTCATTTTATTCTCCTTGCACATATTGGTTAGTAAATGATTCAGTGATTACTACACGAGACTTACAAGGAACCTCAAAATATTCGTGGTCATTGTTTTTAATTTGAAGCTCAAGCTTTTCATAACCTGAACATTCAAATTTAATACCTGATGCAGAATCTAAATTGAAATTTTCACCATAAAGGTCTATTTCAACTTTTTCACTTGAAAGGTTTTGGATTGATAAAGTTGATAATTCTGTTTTATAAACTTCGACATTTTCTATGGGGGAACTGTATTCACTTGCGATTACAGCTATGGATGACAGACCTAAAATTAGGGCTGACTTACTACTAAGTTTCATTATAACTCCTGTTTTTAGTGAAACTAAAAAATGCACAAAACGTGCACAAAAATATAACGCCTTGCTAAGCAATTACTGTAATGTAGAGCTACAGTTGCCACTTATAGCCATAGCTAGCCTTTGAACTTCGGATTTACCTGTGTCAACATTAGCTAACTGAAGATCAGCCCCCCCCACAAAAGCACCCATTTTAATATATTGCTCAACAAAATATAGTTCACCATTTTTAGCCTCAATGGTTAGTTGATTTGGAGAAAATTCTGATTCAGTGGATATTTCAAGTTTGTCATTTCCTGGTACTTCTTTATAAAAGAATACACCTTTTGCTGTTTGCCCCACACAATCGGTACCAACCCAGACATCTTTTTTTAAGGCAGCGCCTACAAAAGTATCCTTACGATAAACGTAAATCCCTGCAGTATCTTGAGAAGGTGCACTGAATTTTTTTGCTATATTTGCTTTTTCTTTAGATTCCATAGGAACAGAAGAACAACCCGCTAATACTGCCGTAGCGACTACGGTTGCTAGTAATACCTTTTTCATTAAATATCCCTTTAAGATAATAGTTAGAAGAGCAAAATGCTCTACTTTTTGATTTAATTGCCTAACGCTTTAATAAGAGGCAAAAAATTATTTGCTAAGAAAGCGAGCAAACAATTTTAATCCTGCTTTATTGACTAGTTATATGTTGCGTAATGGAAAACACTGAAATGACCAAAAAAATCAAAGTTTGTTGTGTGGACTGAGTAGATTTAAAAATTTATCACCACTTTACTGCTAACCGTGAATTTGAGCCGTTTATACAAAAACTGATTAAGCGAAAACAGAAGCAGAATTTATAAAACCTAGAGGGAGTTGAACGATGTGCACTAAATCCATTTAGGCGAAAACTGTGTAACCAAAAATACAAAATATTCTATGTCGCTCAAGTTACCACAAAAACGAATAAAAACAAGCACAAACCTAAAAGATAACTAAAGCAAGTGGCGATAGTCAACTGTTTTTTGTACTTGTTTAATTTCTTATTCGGTTTTTACTCACCTACATGAATTTTTAGCAAAACTTCACTGCCATCTAAATTTTTAACTAGCAATGATAATACTTCACCTGTTTCTTTATCCATTAATTTTTTGGCTTTATCCGCTGGGCAGCCTGGGATTTTACAACCATCAAGTTCAAGAACTAATTGACCAACTTTAACTCCAGCTTTTTCTGCTGGAGATCCAGAATTAACTTTATCAATTTTAAACTCGGTTATTTCAGGACTAAAGAATCCATCAACTGACACACCTGCGGCAATCCCAATTTTACCTTCTGCGAAAGCTGTAAATGGTAAAAACAAACTAATTAATATAATCTTTCTAATTGAATTCAAAAGCCTTACTCCTTTAAAAACCTAACGAGCTTGTAGCATAACTCGTTTATTATGAATTCCCCCTAAAAATCGGGGTACCAAATGCATTACCTATATCGAATAAATTGTCTACAGCGCGATACAGGAACACAAAAATTTAGTGATTTCGGCTGAATTAGTTACTCTACAGTCTCAACACCTTGCTATGTGCTAAAACTGATAACCTAGCTGAAGAAAAGAACCATATCGTCCGTCATACTCAGCATTAGTGGCATGAAAAGATATCCCAAAAGTAGCACCTGATTTATTTATACTATTCATAAAGTAGGTATAGCTTACACCTGCCCCATAGTAGTTATTTTTATGGAATGAATATTGATTATTTTTGAAGGTAGCATACCTCTCCTCACCCAACATGCCGGCATAAATACCAAAGCCATGATTGTTTGTTTCAAAGTCAAATAAGTCTGCTGTAACCCAACCGACACCAAACCCGCATTCAGCACCACTAATGGAGCCATATGCGGTGCAACCAGCTGAAAAATATTTAAAATCGTTTTTTGAAACCAGTGCGATATTTGCACCTATACCACTATACATAGCACCCATACCAAGGCCGACAGAGTAATTTTTAGTTTGACTATTTTCTTCAGCAAAACAACCAAGAGACAGCATAGGTAAGAGTAAAATTAATTTGTTCAAAGTATATCCTTATTTTGAATGATAATTACGAATGCCAAAGTGACATTTGCACATAACAGCTTATTATGGGTAGTCTTACTAACCCCGCACCATAATTAACACTTTATTTACACTAATATCCCATACTTACAAGGTATTAGAAACAATTAACACAAAGAATATAATACTAATGAGGAGATTAATAAGACGTCTTACTACTCACCTCTCTTAGCAGACGAAAAATAAAATACTTTATCTTCATATAGTTAAATTATTTCCTTTCATCATATGTGTAATTAATACTGCATTACTAAAACGTTGTAGTAATACAACTTGAAGAGATATTTTATTTTTATTTAACCATTTACTGTAGCTGTACAAGTATATAGCTGAAGGTTTTTTATTATGTTTGCCTCTCTATTGTTAGAAAGTATTCGCACTATTATTTGTACTATGCATGACAGCATTCAAACTGAAAAAACCTATTGGCATTGGATAAAAAATTTAATTTTTAATAACAAACGCCACGCTAACAATATTGGGGAAGAAGAGGTAAGTCATTATCTAACTTACTTTGCTGTCGATAGAAAGGTTACTTCATCTGTACAGAACTTAGCACTTTGCTCTAGCGTTTTTATCTACCAACATGGATTAAAAAGAGAATTAACGTTATTAACAAACACCGTCAGAGCTAAGGCAGCAACGAGAGTCCCAACGGTATTATCTAATGATGAGGCATTGACAATTATTAATGAATAATAATAGAACAAATATTAAGACCGTTTTTGGTTAAAACGCCTAACTAATGATTCTAACATAATGAATTTATTAATAAAAAACTATAATGAATAGCCCAAGCATTAGGGATATTACCCTCATGGTTAACCACGTTAGAGCATAAGTTGCGCCTGATTGGATAAATCTAAAAAGGCTGTTTTTCGAATGTTTTAGCTCCACTGGGGATCTGGCACCAACTGAGCTTTTCACTGACCCAAACATGAGCCGATGGTTTAAATATAGTGGCGTCTGCTAAACTGATTGGTTTTAATTTTAATTTGATCGTGCTTAAGTCATCTGGGTTGTAATGATAAACTCTATTCCCGCAAGTTGAGCAGAACTTTGCGTTATTTCTGTTACCACTATCGGCGATTCTACTCCATTCATTTAACTCACCTTCAAACTCAATAGCATTTGACGCAATAATGGCTGTAACACTAAATGGGCTAGTAGAGAGCTTTTGGCATTCCGTGCAATAACAAGCCCACACCCTACTAGGTTGTTCATACAGTTTGTATGTTACTTGCCCACATTGGCAGGAGCCTTTAATAGGATATTTCATACGCTAATTATTCCTCATTCATAGCAATGCCGCTAAAGGTTTAATGCTTGTTCGACACATTTTTCGACACTTTATCGACAGTAAGTGCACTTGTAATAATACTGACATGCATTCGTAGGTCTAATTTTTTTATTTAAAGTACATGGAGGACAAGTAATAACTGATCTAGTATTCTAGTGCTCATTAAACGCTCAAGCTTATGGCGTTACCTTGCATATATCATAGCGTACTGCATGCTAATCTAGGTACAGCACTGCAGCGCACGCCAATAAAGTCATTATTAGTATAAATATTTTCAATAACTTAGGTTCTATGTTTATTGATATTTTAACCGCTATCCAAGCGCCGATGATATTACCCAAGGCCAATGCTAGGCCCGGTAACCAAAGAATTAAGTCTTGATAAATAAAAATTCCTAAAGCGCTTAAGGTAAATGCTAGCGTACACACTAATTTTAAAGCATTGGCTCGCACTAAATCGTAATGAAGAGAGCCCGCAAGCGCAAACAGCAAGATAAAACCCACACCTGCTTGTATTAATCCGCCATAAAAGCCCGAAATAAACAGTATTAGCCAGGAACTGGGTGTTGAACGAACAAGTTTAGGGGCTGTTTCAACATTGGGTAATATTATACTAGGCACCAAAATCATCACCAACGACATAGCGATCATTGAGCCAAGTAGCACATATTTAAGGGTTTGCGCTGACATCACTAACGCAGCCAATGCACCAAATACACCACCCAGTATAGTTAAACTTAAAATGGCAGGTAAATCGTGGCTTGCTAACTTGTTATATTTCTTAAAACCAGCAATGCCTGATACTGATTGTAACAGCACACCCACTCGGTTAGTCGCGTTAGCTATGTCAGCAGGCATACCCATTATCATTAATGCAGGAAGAGTTAAGTTAGAGCCTCCCCCTGCTAATGTGTTGATAATTCCCGCAATAAATCCTGTTATTGTCAGTAATAAATAAAACCAATATTCACTCACTCAGATAAGTCCTTTAGTTCTCTATAGTGAACTCGCTAACTGTTATGTAATGATCAGGTATCCAGGTAACAATAAAACTAGCGATAAAATAACTAATTGCATTAGGATAAATGGAATCACACCTTTATATATGGTTAGCGTTTTTATTGATTTAGGGGCTACCCCCTTTAAGTAAAACAGACTAAAGCCAAACGGCGGGGTTAAAAATGATGTTTGCAAATTCATCGTAATAAGAATAGCAAACCAAATTAAGTCAATATCTAATGCCATGGCAATGGGGGTTAAAATTGGCACAACTAAAAAAGCAATTTCAATAAAATCAATGAAAAAACCCAGTATTAATATCGCCACCATTGCAGATAATATAAATGTCCATTGACCACCAGGAAGATCCATGAAAAAGTCTTCAACGATAAAGTCACTGCCTGAATAGGTAAAAACCATTGAAAAAGCCGTAGCGCCAAGCAGTACAGCAAAGATCATAGAACTCACTTTTACCGACTCTTTTGAAACGTCATTGATCATTTTAAAAGAAAACTTACCATAGCATGTTGCCAATATAACTGCGCCAACAGCCCCTATGGCCGATGACTCTGTTGGCGTAGCAATGCCGCCAAATATTGACCCCAACACTGTGATGATTAATAGCATTGGCGGCACAATATCTTTCAAGGCTTGAATTAATAATTCCTGCTTACTTTCTGTCACTACCATAGGTGGACAAAATTCTGGTTTTATTTTTCCTAGCACAAGAATGTAAAGCGTATACATCAAAATCAACAAAAAGCCTGGCAATATCGCCGCTTTAAACAAATCTCCCACAGGCACGCCCATCACATCACCCAATATAATCAAAATAATTGAGGGGGGAATAATTTGTCCTAAGGTACCCGAGGCGCAAATAACGCCAGTAGCGGTTGGTTGATGATAATTATTTTTTAACATTACCGGTAGAGATATCACTCCCATCGCCACAACGCTTGCACCAACAACACCTGTTGATGCCGCTAATAGTGCTCCAACGATAATGGTTGAAATAGCCAAACCACCCGCTACCTGACCAAATAATTTTGCCGAAGACTCTAATAATTTTTCAGCAAGGCCTGTTTTTTGTAAAACAATACCCATGAAAATAAACATAGGAATAGCCATTAGCGTGGTATTTTCCATAATGCTCATGATGCGGTATGGCATAAAGGCGAAAAGATCTGTCCCTAGGCTGAGAACCCCTACAATAAGGGAGATACCCGCAAACGTAAAAGCCACTGAATAACCAAAAAACAGGAACATTAACGCTACGGCAAATAAAACTATTCCAGTCATTTTTGCGCCTCTTTAAAATTGGGTTTAGTCATTAATGCTTTCACTTGAGTTAACACGACATAGGTAATGCAAAGCACTAAAAATAGCGAAGAAAGGGGAATAACACTGCGTATTATCCAGCGATGTGGCAGGCCACCAGGGTCGCCACTACCTTCACCAATAGCATAAGCTTCATAACTATAATCCCAACCAAAATAGATTAATACACAAGCAAATGGCAGCGCCAAAAACAGCGATCCTACAAGATTAATGATGGCTTTTTTCTTGCTGGATAATTGATCATAGACTATGTCTACTCTTACATGTGCATCTTCTTTAAGGGTGTATCCGATACCAAACATAAACATTGCAGCAAAAAAATGCCATTCAAGTTCTTGCATACCAATACTGACGTCATTGAAAAAGTATCGTAATACCACGTCATAGAAAACATTTAAAATCATCAATACCATCAGCAGGCTACATAGGTTTCCTACCGTATCAATGATTTTTCTTAATAGGTTAATTAAAGTATTCATGTTGTCTCCACACATACCTAACAATGGCGGCTAGGTATGTGTGTGATGGTTAGAAGTGAATTATTTCGAATCAAAGTTATCGAGGTAAGCGCGGTCTGAAAAGTTAGTCCAGGCACGTACTTGTTTCTGATAAGTGGCAATTGAATCTAAAATCTCTTTTGTTTTAGGATCTTTCTCCGCTGCTTCTAGCAAAAGTTCATCGTTTGCTTGCTTAATTGCTGCCATAACAGGTTTTGGAAACGATCTAATTTTTACATGAGGGTAATCTTCTTGAATAGTCGCCAAGTTTTTACCACTTTCATGCATCGACTGAATGTACATATCGTAAGCAGCCAGTTTCATTGCTGCGGTTAGAATTTTTTGCAAGTCTTCAGGTAACGAATTATAAGCTTCTGGATTAACCATAAACTGCAGTTCTGTCGCAGGTTCATGCCAGCCAGTATAATAATAAGGCGCTATTTTATGAAAACCCATTCTAAGATCAAGCGATGGGCCAACCCATTCTAATGCGTCAATAGTATTTCTTTCTAGCGCCGTATAAAGTTCGGCAGAAGGAATATTAGTCGGTTTAGCCCCTAGCTTAGCAAGTACTTCACCAGCAAATCCAGGAATGCGCATTTTTAAGCCTTTAAGATCTTCAACAGTATTAATCTCTTTACGAAACCAACCCCCCATTTGATTACCGGTATTACCGCCCGGAAATGACATGATGCCGTGTTTGTCATATACCGACTTCATTAATTCCATGCCGCCGCCATGGTAGAACCAAGCATATTGCTCAGGTGCCGTCATACCAAAAGGAAGCGTAGTGAAAAACATCGTATTAAAGTCTTTCCCTTTCCAATAATATGATGCCGAATGTCCCATTTGATATTGACCATTTTTAACAAAATCGAAAATACCAAAGGCTGATTTGTGTCTGTTTGAAGAATCAATGCGAATGGTTAATCGCCCATTTGACATTTCGTCAACCAAACGAGCCATATTTTTTGATGCGTCACCAAATATAGGAAAATTAGGCCCCCAAGTTTCGGCTAATTTCCATCGGTATTTTTTGTTATCGTCAGCATCAGCATTTGCAAATCCAGAGAATGCAACTGACGCAATGAATAATACTTTTAGTATTGAGGTTTTTAACATGTTCACCTTTCCACCTATTAGTCTATTTTAAGCAACCCATTGTTGCGTAAGCAATCAATTTTCACATAATAGCCCGTAAGGAAGTATTAGACTTCTTTACTAGGTATTACTACCTAACTATTTATCTGTGATAGAAATTTAGTGCTAATTTTGCGATGATTAAATTTTTTATCTTAATATTAATAAAGGCTGTTGACATGAGAATTCCATCACGGATGTTTTATCTTGCCATAATTCAGGTTATTTTAACCTCTTTTATTATCTATTATTTCGTTTCTAGTCAATATCGTGAATTGTCTGATCTCAATGTTAAAACACTGGAAACTTTCCTTATTACCCAAAAAGAACAAGAATTAAAAAACTATATAGCCATTGCACTTTCATCGGTCGAACATATGACTGAGTTATCAGAAGATAAAAAAGACCTGGTTAAAGTTGCGGTGGCAAACATCTTTAAAAATATGCTATACAACGGAGATGATGGCTATTTTTTTATTTATGATGATAAAGCCATCGCCATTGTTCACCCTAAACAGCCAGATAGAGTTGGGGAAAGTTGGTGGGATTTAGAAGGTGAAAATGGCGATAAAATTATTCAAGTTTTATTGGAAAATGCTCATGCTGGCGGAGGATTTTATCGCTATGACTGGCTGAAACCGTCAGGAAAAGTGAAAGCGCCCAAATTGGGCTATTCTGTTTACATTGATAAATGGCAATGGATGTTAGGCACTGGGGTCTATTTAGATGACGTTTACTCACAACTAAACAACTTACATCAAGAGATTGATTTACATATAAATTATACTAAAAAAATTATTTTGATTGTGGCGCTTTCTTCGATATTTTTTATATTTTTATTTGGCATTGCCGTTAATCTAAGTCATAAAAAAAGAGCTGAAGCAAAAATTAGTGAATTAGGTCAACGGATCATTGATGTGCAAGAAGAAGAAAACCGGCATATTTCAAGAGAGTTACATGATGGAATTATTCAAACCTTAATTTCAATTAAATATTCGCTCGAAGCCACTACTTTTTTTCTTCGAAAAAACAAACAAGAAAAGCCAGCATCACTTAAACAGGCGGAAGATAACTTAGGCTTTGCTATCCAAGAAGTGCGCAGAATATCTCATCATATGCATCCCCAAATATTAGACGAGCTAGGTTTGTCAGCCGCCATTGAAAACCTGAGTCGCGATTTCGCTAAACAAACAAATATTGAGATAAAAGTCAGCAAACCATCATTAAAAAAACTGTTACCCGATTTTATTAATACAACGCTTTACCGCGTAGTGCAAGAGTCACTCACCAATATTAAAAAACATGCTGGCGCTAAATGCGTATTAATTGACATTTCAATACAACAAACTTGGCTAACCTTGAGTATAAAAGATGATGGTGTAGGCTTTGACGTAAACGCGATAACGAAACAGAAACACTCAGGTATCGGCTTAAGAAACTTGGCTGAACGTGTTGAATATCAGCGGGGTCAATTTCATATTAGTTCGTCCAAAACCGGCACTGAAATAACCGTTAAAATTCCAACGAAAAGTTTTGCAAATTATTTTAATCACTTAAATCGAGCAGTAAAACAAAATGATACATGATAATAAACCACAAAAAAAAATATCAGTTTTATTAGTCGATGATCACCCTATGGTTCAAGGGGGATTGTCTGCTTGTCTGGCTTATTACGATGATATCGAAGTCATAGGCGTAGCCCATGATGGTAAAGATGCACTAAATAAAGCTAAGGAGCTTAAACCCAATGTTATCTTGATGGATGTCAGTATGCCATTAATGAATGGTATTGATGCAACAGAGATTATTACCGAGCAGTTGCCCGATACTAAAGTGTTAATTTTTACTATGCATAATAGTTCTGAGTTTGTTCACAGCGCCATTCAAGCAGGCGCTTCAGGTTATGTATTAAAAGACACTTCATCAGAGGAAGTTTATTTTGCAATAAAAGCGGTCACCAAAGGTAATACCCACTTTAGTAGTTCGATTGCAAAAATGTTACAAGAAAGTCCATTGAAAATGGAAAACGATAAGTTAACTACACGTGAGCAAGTTATTCTCTCATTTGTTGC
The DNA here is from genome assembly GCF_014077065.1 of Colwellia sp. MB3u-4. Classification (NCBI taxonomy): domain Bacteria; kingdom Pseudomonadati; phylum Pseudomonadota; class Gammaproteobacteria; order Alteromonadales; family Colwelliaceae; genus Colwellia; species Colwellia sp. MB3u-4. Next base: position 99,269 of record NZ_JACGVE010000078.1, read on the forward strand.
ACAAGGTTTTTCCAGTAAAGATATCGCTAAAAAGCTCGACATAAGCTTTCGTACTGTTGAAGCTCATCGTCGCAATATAAAGGCTAAACTCAATATAGAATCACTGGCTGATCTTGTTCGCTTTGCGATTAACCATGGCTTAATTAATAAAGAAGGAGAATGAGAATGAGAAGAGGGTTCAGAAGATAGCGCATAATAGGTTGTAAAAGAACAAGTATAAGCTAAAAAACACTACGTTTTTAATGGTCATCAGTAAATTTAATGCAGATATTCATTGGCTTTGCCCCGAAAGATACCAGGCTATGAAACACTCTGGCTATCCTAATATTAAGCTGTTAAACAACAGCTAATACTTCATGGTAGTAGCCCTATCGATATAAGAGTTAGCTTTTTACTCTCTAAATAAAGCAGAAAAAACTCAGGTTAATACCGGAAAAACGGCCGCCAAATCGTGCAACGGCCGTGATGCTGCTATTGGGTAAAGTGCTCGGCATGAAAGCGCAGGTGCTCTTCAATAAATGATGAGATAAAGTAATAACTGTGATCATAACCTTCATGAATAGTTAACTCTAATGGATAACCATTATCTTTAGCTGCCGCTACTAATGTTTCAGGCTTTAACTGCTCAACTAGGAAGTTATCCGCACCGCCTTGAGCCACTTTAGCTGGAATAAACGCCGTGGCTTTGCGCATTAATTCACTGGCATCATGATTGCGCCAATCAGCTTTGTCTTTACCTAGATAAGTGGTAAAAGCTTTTTTGCCCCAAGGCGCTTGCACTGGATTACAAACGGGGCTAAATGCCGACATTGAGCTATAGCGTTCAGGATTTAACATCGCAATAGTTAATGCGCCGTGTCCACCCATCGAATGACCACTAATAGCGCGTTGATCTGACACTTCAAATGCCGCTTCAATTATCGCTGGCAACTCATTAACCACATAATCGTACATCTGATAATGACGATTCCAAGGTGCTTGGGTGGCATTGACATAAAAGCCTGCGCCTTGACCCAAATCATAACCTTCATCATCGGCAACACCCTCGCCGCGTGGGCTAGTATCTGGAGCAACAATAGCCATACCTAATTCGGCAGCTATACGCTGTGCACCAGCTTTTTGCATAAAGTTTTCATCACTGCATGTTAAGCCTGAAAGCCAATACAACACCGGTACTTTTTCGCCGTTTGATACTTGCGGCGGCAGGTAAATAGCAAAGCGCATAGTACAATTCAAGATTTTGGATTGATGGCTATATTGTTTCTGCCAGCCACCAAAGCTTTTATTTACACTTACATTTTCTATTAAATGCTCAATTGTCATGGTACACCTCACCATATTCCCCCTTTTGTATTTACAGCTTATGCTGCAAAAAAGGGGGAATAAAAGTTATATTAAGATAGTTTGCAATTTATTTTTAAGATAAGTCACAGCGAGTAAAATAAAGCTTACTTATCAAAGTGAATAACACTGCGAATACTTTCGCCTTTGTGCATCAACTCAAACGCATCATTAATATCTTCAAGTGCCATAGTATGAGTAATAAAATCACTTAATTTGAATTCACCTTGTAAGTAGCGTTCTACGTAATCAGGTAATTCAGTACGCCCCTTAACACCGCCAAATGCCGATCCTCTCCATACTCGCCCAGTCACAAGTTGGAACGGACGGGTTTTTATCTCTTGCCCTGCACCGGCAACACCAATAACGACTGACTCACCCCAACCTTTATGACAACACTCTAGAGCAGAGCGCATTAAGTCGACGTTACCCACACATTCAAACGAGTAATCAACGCCGCCATCAGTTAATTCAACAATCACGTCTTGAATCGGCTTATCGTAATCTTTCGGATTAATACAATCAGTAGCACCGAGTTTTCTGGCTAACTCAAACTTACTTTCGTTAATATCAATTGCAATAATACGGCTCGCTTTCGCCATAGTTGAGCCAATAACTGCCGATAAACCAATACCGCCAAGACCAAAGATAGCAACGGTTGCGCCCTCTTCAACTTTCGCCGTATTCATCACAGCGCCCATACCCGTAGTAACGCCACAACCTAATAAGCAAACTTCTTCTAACGGTGCAGTTTTATTCACTTTCGCTAAAGAAATCTCAGGTAATACCGTGTATTCAGAGAACGTAGAGCAGCCCATATAATGAAAAATGGGTTGGCCGTCTTTATAAAAACGCGTAGTGCCATCAGGCATTAGCCCTTTACCTTGGGTTTCACGAATTTTTTGACAAAGGTTGGTTTTTCCCGATAAACAAAATTTACATTCGCCACATTCTGGTGTGTATAAAGGGATAACATGATCGCCCACTTGTACACTAGTAACACCTTCACCAATTTGTTCAACAATACCACCACCTTCGTGGCCTAAAATAACCGGAAAAATGCCTTCTGGATCTTCTCCTGAAAGCGTGAATGCGTCGGTATGACATACGCCTGAGGCGATAACTTTTACTAGCACTTCGCCTTTGCGTGGTAACATCACATCGACTTCTTCGATAGATAATGGTTGCTTAGGTCCCCAAGCAATAGCCGCTTTTGATTTAATAAACTTGTCTGACATATTTATGCTCACCTTCAATTGATAGATATTTCTATTTTTACTATTAACTGTAGTTTAATACATTCTTTTAGGCATGATAATACCACTAGAATACAATTCACTTTTACCAGCTGGTAACAATAATAGCCGTAATCTGCTATTACTGACGGCTATTATAATTGTTTCTTAAAAAGTGATAATATAGTAATTTATAAAAATATTTGTACATATAGGTAACAATTATGCAATGGGAAGGGATTAGCGAATTTGTATATGTCGCCGAAAATGAGAGCTTCACACTGGCCTCAAAAAAAATGGCCATATCAACTGCGCAAGTAAGCCGTCAAATAAGTGCGTTAGAAAAGCGCCTAAATATAAAGTTATTTTACCGTACTACCCGCAAAGTTTCTTTAACAGAAGAAGGACGGGTTTTTTATCAGCACTGTCGCAGCGTACTTGATGGCTTAGACGCAGCAGAGCGTGCAATCACCAATCTACAATCAAAACCTCAAGGTAAAATTAAACTCACCGCGCCAGTAACCTATGGTGAAAAACAAATATTGCCGCTCGTGAATAATTTTGTAAAGCGCTATAGCGATGTTGAAGTGTCGGCTTACTTAAGTAACCGACAAATTGATTTAGCCGAAGATGGTTATGATTTAGCCATTCGTCTGGGCAAATTAAGTGATTCGTCGATGATGGCAAAAAAATTAGGTAAACGAACCAACTATGTTTGTGCCTCGCCACGTTATCTCGACAGTCATGGCATACCCCACTCAATATCGGAGCTAAGTAAACACAACTGTTTATTGGGCACAGCTGATTATTGGCACTTTAGAGAATTAAACAAAGAAAAAAGTGTCCGCGTCAAAGGTCGATTACGCTATAACAGTGGTCATAGTTTAACCGATGCTGCACTCAAAGGCTTAGGCATAGTGCAATTACCCGATTATTATGTGCAGCAACATCTACGAAGTGGTGAACTGATCTCTTTATTAGATAATTATCGTGCTCTTGATGAAGGTATATGGGCAGTTTACCCGCAAAATCGTCATTTATCCCCCAGAATAAGGCTACTGGTGGACTACTTGGCTGAGCAGTTAGTTTAATCTGTTGGGTTTTTCACAGCGGTTTAATGATACTCATTTGCTATAAATAGCTAAACATACCTAAACATAAATGCTAGCGACTCAATAGCGCTGTGATTACAAAAAGCAACCGATGTAATAACCGCAGATTAAGCTGACTAACTTCGCTGATATTTAAGTGGTGACTTTCTTAGATTGCTTTCTTTGATAGCTACAATTTTTGCATTGCTATTAGAAAACCTGTTGCGTAAGCCCTATTTGCAATAAAACCATCCATATTGATATTTATTTGGATGGTTTAGCTTAATAATGAATGCCTTACAGATTGGGCTGGGTTACTTAGACACTTTTTAAATTCAGTACTTATAACTACTTTTTTATATGTTGCGCAATTGTATTTTAATCACAACACTAACATTTACTATTGCGGTACCAGAGTAGAAAGTGAAACAGGTATTTGTAATATATGCCTCTACACCTGTGTTTGAGAAATAAAATATACACTCTTTGATAGGTGTATTTTACTTAAATCTATGTTTTTAGTTTTTAAAATCTTCATTTTACACTCAGCGCATACAGTTTGCCCGCATGCGAGATTAAGTGCGAAATAAGTATTTTAAATTAAAGTTTAAAATTCATACGTCAATCCTAAATAGGCGATATCAACATCATTAACATCAAGCGCATAACGCTTAATGCCAGCATTAACTCCCCACGCCTCATCTATTTTATAAGTGCCTTCAATGCCATAATACATATCTATACCATCGTTATCATGATCAATGCGTTGGTCTTCATAGGCACTAACAACATCACCGTCCCAAGTTAACAACCCAAATAGAACAGAGGCATTATATTGCTCACTTTGTAAAAAATGATAGTGACCATTAAGTCCGACCCCTTTAACTAAAACAGGTACAATTTTAGCAACACTTTGGTGATACTCACTAGCGATAAGCGTATCCCCCGTGATTGATAAAGACCCTTCACCCATATCAACATAACTAAGTGTTACACTCCAATCTTTGGTGATATTAGTCCCTACACCTATAGACCAGCTTGTTGCTTTATTATCAATATGAGTAATAATCCCAACAGGAACTTGCTTAGAAATCCCTGAAGTTTTTGCTTTACCTTGACCAAGTTCAGCTTTAATGAAAATGTCGAACTTTGCTGCTTGAGCAGCATAACTACTAAAAATTATGCTAAAGCTAAGCAGCCCCCATAAACTAAAGCATTGCACTAATGTTTTACCTGTTGCTGTTTTAGACATCACTAAAGTGCTTTTTCGTCGAATAAATAGCATTACACTTCCTAACAGTAAAATGATTGACCCCAAACTACCGCCACTCGATTTATTGGTAATAATAATGGTTTCATAAGCATTAACTGTGACCGCAACTTGCCCCTGACTTTCACCACCATTATTATCACTAATGTGATAGGTAACGGTATCAACACCGTCAAAACTATCAAGCGGCGTATAAACCAGCATGTTATTGCTGATAATGATACCACCTTGCTCTGCACTGACACTTATCAAAGTTAATTCGTCGTTATCAACATCAGTGTCGTTCGCTAGTACATCAATAGTTATGGCTGTTCTATCATCCGTAGTGGCACTATCATCTACAGTAACAGGCGCTGTATTTTCAATAACGTTGACAGCTACATCACCAAAGCCTGTACCATTGTTGCCGTCACTCACACCATAAATGATGGTCGCTAAACCAAAGAAGTTAGCGTCAGGTTGATAGTGTAATTGTTGGTCTACAATCGTCACATTACCAAAATCAACAATTGCACTGGTAATACTCAAACTGTCTTCATCGCTATCTATATCATTAGCAAGCACATCAATTGTCACTGATTTATTTTGTGTTGTCACAACCTGCTCTGACATAATTTCTGGTAAGGTATTGTTGTTGTTAAAAACACCAACACCGCTAGGGTCCACGATACGACTATTAGCAACACCATCATCATCATTTAGGCCACCATCTTCTAGCGTTAACTGCACACACCAATGGCCAGCGGTCAACCCGAGGGACCAACTATCATCATTTGGCGCAGGACAGTATCCAATTTCGCCAGCGGCTGATGAATAATAATTATTAGTATCTACTACAAATTCAACCCAAACCTTATCTGACGTTAATTTACGATAAATAGCATTTTCAGGAATAGGTAAGCGTTGTGGTAATACCAGACTGATACTTTGTCCTGCAACAGGTAATCCACTTAAGATAAAGTCAAAAATACCGCCAACATTTATCGCTTCATTATCATTGATAACTTCATTTACACTCAGTAATAATGCACCAGACTGGTTACTCGCCGTATTAATGCCTCGGCGTAAACAAGTACTTGGCTCAGTCTCAATAAGGTATAACTCATGCTGACTTATTTCTGAAGTTTGTATATTACAACGACTATTATTGTTATCTAAGTAATCAGCAATACCGTCATCATCTATATCACCATAGCCTTCAGCATTATCAGGAATTAAGTCACCGTCGCTATCAATATCAGTTAATGTCGGTAATGCCTCAACAATATCAAGGTAGACAAATACTACAGTGCTTAATGGCGACTCACCATTATCGGTGACGTTAAGTGATAATGTTTGCTGACCTGTTGCTACATTTGTTGGGTCAAAGGTAAAGCTTGTATCCTCTGCATCACTGTCAACTAATACACCGCTAACACTCGTCCAAGTGTAACTATGGTTATCGTCATTATTAGCATCAAATACTTCACTGGTAATAACCACTTCTCCTAAAGTTTTATCAATCAGTGTCCGTTGTTCATTATCTTGAGAAACCGTAATACTTGCTTGTGGCGCAAGATTACCTTCAGTAATGGTTAAGGTGAATACTGACTTCGCACCTAAATTAACATTATTATCAAGGGTGATAACAACGACTTCATCGGCTTCAACTACCCCATCACTAAAGGTATCAAATTCGATATAGCCCAATAAACCAGAATCAATGATAAGCTCACCTAATACTAAGTCATGGTCATTACTATCCGCATCACCACTTACAGAGTAAGGAACGATGACAGGATAAGTCGGTGACTCACCATTTAAGTGAACAGCGACTTTATAATGAGAACCCTCAGTACCTTGGCTGTCTACAGCAATATTAACTAATGGCTGAACGGTAACACGCTGCGTAACAACTCGCTTAAAGCCATCACTGTCTTGCGCTTGCCAATAGACCAAGTTATTACCTGGGGCAAAGCGTGTAATGCCATCAACAAGAGAAACAGGCACTGAACCACCTTCACTGTTAATAGCGGTAGCAACACCTAAGTCAACCTTAGTAAATAAAGCCGTCGCATTAATATCAATATCCTGAGGTAGAGTAATAACAGGCAGTAAGGCATCAATATGGTTATCAAAAACAAGTGTTACGTTTGCTTTACTATCATCGTTATCCTTAACGGCATTGCCATCGCTAATAGCATACTGTAATTTAATCTCACCTTCGAAAACACCTTGTATTTGAAAAATCAATTCTCCTACTTCGATGCGCGTATTACCAATAGCGCTATTAGCATTAATAATGCTCAAAACATCGCCATCAACATCGCTGTCATTATTTAACACATCAAGGTTATAACGTCCGTTTTCACTATAAGTAAGAACAATTGTGTCATCTTGAGCGACAGGTGCATCATTAACAGGGTTGATCGTTAACTCAACAGTTACTGGCTCAGAATCAGTTTCTGCATCCATTGCTTTATAAGTAAAGTTATCCGTGCCGTTGAAGTTTGTATTCGCTGTATAAATCCATATATTATCAGTTGATTGAACTAAAGAACCATGTACTGGCTCAGTCAAAATGGCATAGGTTAATTCATCTTCATCAAAATCCTCGGCAGATAATATGATGGTTAACTCGCTATCTTCTTCAAGTGATAGAGTTTGTGCATCAGCCACAGGAGCTTCATTGGTATTAGTCACCGTAATGGTAAAGGCAAGCAAACTTCCTACGGTATTAGCACTATCAGTAACACTAATCACAATATCTGCATAATCTGCAGCATCTGTTCTCGAAGGAGTGCCGGTTAATGCGCCGGTTAACGCGTTAAACGATGCCCAACTAGGTTTATTAGTAATACTAAAGGTTTGGGTATCACCAATATCATCAGTCACCGTTGGGGTAAAACTATAGGCGTCCTCTTCAGCCACCGTTGTTGCTGGAGTACCTGTTATTACCGGCGCATCATTGGTGTTTGTCACTTTGATAGTAAAGCCCGCTAAGCTTACTGATGCATTCGCAGCATCGGTCACACTAATGATAATACCACTAGTTATACCAACATCCGCATTAATGGGTGTGCCCGTTAAGGCGCCTGTTGAAGTGCTAAACGTTGCCCAGCTAGGTTTATTGCTAATGCTAAAGCTTTGGGTATCCCCTGCATCAACATCAGAAACTATTGGAGTAAAGCTGTAGGCAGTATCTTCAGCCACCGTTGTTGCTGGCGTACCTGTTATTACCGGCGCATCATTGGTGTTTGACACTGTGATAGTAAAGGCCGCTAAGCTTACTGTTGCATTCGCAGCATCGGCAACACTGATGATAATACCTGAGGTGGTACCTATATCGGCTTGAACTGGTGTGCCGGTTAACGT